>DATIPQ010000060.1 GCA_035471785.1 Acidobacteriota bacterium | reverse complement strand
GAAGAGGACGCCTAGGGCTATGTCGTCTTTGAGGCCTTGGACGGGGATGTCGACGACTTTGTAGCCGCGGGCCTCGGCGCGGGCGCGGCGCATGCGGTCGAGGCGCTGCTGGCTGGGGTTGCCGTGGATGGGCTCGGAGAGCCCGTCGATGTAGAGGAGGATCTTCTTGTCGGGCCAGGCGTAGTCGGCGACGGTGGAATCGCCGTCCAAGTCGACTCTGAACTGCGAGGCCGGCGGACGCGGGAAACCCCGGCGGCGGCAAATATCGAGAAAATCTTCTTCGGCTTGGCTGTCGGCGTCGGCACTTTCTTCGGGCCGTTCTACTGCCGAGGCGGGTATGGGATGGTCGAGACGCACTTCCCCCTGCAGGCGGGTCAGGGAGCCCACGGCGCGGTGACGGTCGAAGAGTTCGTGGTGCTGCTGGTTGACGAAGCTCTTCAGGCAGGCGTAGCAGGCCCGACGGCACTCGCCGGGGCAGTCCCGCAGCGCTTCGATGGCGCGTCCCACTACCAAGGACCAGTACTCGATGAGTTGAGGTAGAAATCCCGATCCGCCGGGCATGGGGTCGTAGATGACGACGCGGTGGTCGCCCGCTTCGTCGGTGTGGATGAAGCCCTCCAGCTCGCTGGTGCTCATGTCGAGCACCAGCCGGGCGCCGATGCGCAGGGATTCGAAGAGATTGGCGGCATCCTCTTCCGAAGCCAGGGGTCCCAGGTGTAGGGCATCCGAGGTGAGATCGATGTGCAGGGCGAAGCGGTCGACGCAGGCTTCGCCGTGAAATTCCTGGTGGAGTTCTCGGAACCTCTCGATTTCGGCCTGGCTGGCCTTGGTGCTGCGCGCCTCGCCGCAAAAAGGACAAAGCGGGAAGAGGGTGAAGGGTTGGCGCGGGTCGTCTTGAGGCTCTCCGAGATTGACCAAGCGAAGCTTTTGCTGGACGAGATAACGGATTTCAAGCCCACCGATGCGCCCTTGGCGACCGCCCCGGTGGATGCCCCGCGGCAGACCGTAAAGGAGAAACCCGATACGCCGCCGATAGGGCTCAGTGTCGCTGATGTCCTGCTCGGGAAGCATTTCCACGTCGGTCAGTTGAAACGACCCTCGAAATGGGGAAGGATTTCGCGCACCATCTGGGTGCGGTCCGATGCCTTGACATAACGGCCGCTGCCCTGGGGCGCGATGTTGTGGGCTTCGTCGACAATGAGCAGGTCCCAGTCCCGGAGAGCCTTTTCAGACCTGCTTTGCAGGCTGCCTCGAAAGCTGTTGAGCGGCTCGATGCGCTTGAGGAAATCCATCGAGGTGATCAGGCGCGGAAAGGAGTTCCAGGCGTTGACGTGCATGCCGTACTCGCGGCGCATGCGGTTGACGTAGTCGCGGTCCACGATTTCGAACTGGAGCGCGAACTTCTGCAGCATCTCCTCCTGCCACTGCACCTGCAGCGAAGCAGGGCAGACCACCAACACCCGGCGGACGCGCTGGCGGGCCAGCATCTCCTGCATGACGAGTCCGGCCTCGATGGTTTTTCCCGCTCCTACGAAATCGGCGATCAGCAGGTTGACGCGAGGCATGCCCAGCGCGCGGATGACGGCCTCGAGTTGGAAGTCCTCGGGGTCGATGGCGCCTTTGAAAGGAGACTGGATGGGAAGGCTCTCCAAGAGTGATGCCAGCGACCAGCGGGTGGCCAGGAGGAAGGCCTCCATACGCCTGAGCGGGTCCCAGTCCTGAGTTGGTTGGGGGAGTTGCGCGGCGTCGAGTACACACTTGCGCACCTCGCGTTCCCAAACTACCTGGAGCTCCTGGCCCGCCGTCTGCTGGTCGACAGCTTCAAGGGTAACGCGGTGGTGAAGGTCGCGTTGTGAACTCAGGGCGCCAGGGTGAACGTCCTTCACCAACCAGGGCCTGCGACGCACTTCCACAAGCTGCCCTTGCTCCGGGACGTCCGTTTGAGGGGTCTGGCTAGGCAAGCGATTCCTTTCTCAAGATTCTCGGGTGCACGGGCTCAATGGTAGCGACCAACGGGACTTCAGATCAAGCTGGACGATCCCAATAACCAAGACCATCTGCACGAGCAGATCCTTGGCTTGACTAACCTTGGGAATTCTCCCAGTCCTGCAGCATGAGTCCTTCTACTCGACCGAATTCACTCAGGTTGTGGGTAACCAATGTGAGACCGTTGGCGGCAGCGATGGCCGCGATGAGGAGATCATTAGGACCGATCATTGTCCCCGCTTGCGCCAGTTCAGCGCGGATGCGCCATAGGCTTCAGCCGCCTCGTCATCGAATGGGAATGACTGAAACTGCCCGAAAAAACGGCTCAGCTTCCCGAGGTTGTGGTCAGGACGTTGACTGCGCCTTGCGCCGAAGATGAGTTCCGCTTTCACGACTGAACACAAGGCGACTTCACCAGCGTTGCTGTCTAGCAAGTGCTTTGACACATTGGACGATTTGGATCGGAGGTGGCTGACGCAAGCATTGGTATCGAGGAGATACTTCAAGAAAACAGGTCCTCCTGCTGCCGCGGTTGAGGAAATCGCCACCGTGCGGCTGGCTGCTCTCAGACACGATCTCTCACCCAGCCCTTCCGCGGTATGCGGGACAGAGGTTTTGAGCCATTCTGTGTGCGTTATTTCACGCTTTCAGCGTTTAGACGTAGCGAGCGACCTCATACCGCCGAGGGCAATTGAGCCTTCACCGCGGTCGCTGAAACTTGACCCGTGTGTGAACTTGTTGGCCACCTAGTGGCCCTAGGATATCCTAAACCCAGGGTGGCGCCACCGTCTCGCTTGCGCTCGCCGGGGCTGACCCTGGGCCAGCGAATCTGTCCCTTTCAGGGACAAGAAAGTGAAAGTCCTGGCTCAGAATCCATAACCGACAGCACCAGTGAACAAGTCGAATGATATCGCACAACCAGGCAGAAGAGCAAGCCTGCCTGACCACTGAGGGACTTGACTTAGCCTTGGTTCACACAGCGATGGTGAGGTTGGCAGCGCCCCGCTGCGAGCAGGCGACCGGTGGCCTGCCTCAGGATCGCCGCAAGGATGCGCCTCCGACCATCCCTGGCCTGAGTCAACCCGCTTTTCGGTTGCACTCAGGCTGCTGGAGCGCAACCGCATTCTAACTTCCCAAGGGCCTCCCTACTCGAAATGCAGGGCCGTGATGGGGTTGACTCTGGAGGCGCGGCGGGCGGGGAGGTAGCCGGCCAGGGTGGCGACCAGGACCATGAGGACCGCCGCCAGGGCGATGGTGACGGGGTCGTTGGGGGCCAGGTTGTAGAGGAGGCTGTCGATCAGGCGTCCGGCGGCCAGGGCGGTACCCAGGCCGAGGGTCAGGCCGATTCCCACCATGATCAAGGACTCGCGCAGAATCATGCGGATGACGTCCGTGCGTTGGGCTCCCAGGGCCAGGCGGATTCCCATCTCGTTGGTGCGCTGGGTGACGCTGTACGACATCAGTCCGAAGAGACCGATGCAGGCCAGCAGCAAAGCCAGTCCGCCGAAGAGCGAGTAGGCCAGGGCGAAGGTGCGCTCCTGGGAGAAGCGTTCTTCCACCTCTTCAGCCTGGGTGGAGACGTCGCTCAAGGGCAGGGTGGGATCGACGCGGCGGGCGGCCTGGCGCACCGAGGGAATGATGGAGCGGGGAGCGATGGCCGTGCGCAGTTCGAAGGTGGCCGTAAAAAGAGAACGCTGAAGATAGCTGCGGTAGACGGTGGGCGGGGCCTCGTCGCGGACGCTGGAATACTTGGCGTCCTGCACCACGCCCACCACCTCGATGGAACTCCGCTCTTCCGGCGAGTGTCCGAAGCGGCGCCCCAGCGGACTGCCGCCGTCAGGATAAAACTCACGGACCGCCGCCTCGTTAATCAGCGCAACCTCAGGCGCGCCCTCGGTGTCCTGGGGAGTGAAATTGCGGCCCGCCAGCAAAGGAATCTTCATGGTGTCGAGAAACTCGGGCGAGACGGTCATCATATGGGCGTTGAGATCTTCCCTCTCGTTGCCTTCGGGATGAACGGAGGAACTCCAGGTGCTGCCCGAGAGCAGGGCGGTCTGGGAGACGCTGACCGAACTCACCCCGGCGATGCTTCCGAACTCGTCCTTGAGCTGGTCGACGATCTGTTGGCTGCGCTCGTCGTCGTAGCGGTTGACGCGGGGATTGACGGAGACCAGCAGCAGATTTTCCTTGTCGAATCCGACCGGCGCGGTTTGCAGGTTGTAAAGGGTGCGCAGGAACAATCCCGCCCCCACCAGCAAGACCAGCGAGACGGCCACTTGCAGGATGAGCAGCGACTTGGCCAGCCAGGAACGGGAGCGCATCTGGCTGCGCCCGGACTCGTTGAGCGCCACCGCCAGGTCGACGCGGGTAGCCCTGAGGGCGGGGATAATGCCGAAAATCAGTCCGGTGAGGATGCTGATGCCGGCGGCGAAAGCGAAGACCCGCCAGTCCAGAGGCGGAGGCGAACCGAAGGGCAGCAGGTCGCGGGTCCAGTAAGCCACGACGAGCGCCAGGATTCCTCCCAGGGCCCCCAGCAGGACGCTTTCGGTCAGCAACTGGCGGATGAGGCGTCCGCGTCCGGCCCCCATCGAGAGGCGGACGGAGATTTCCTTGTGGCGGGCCGTGACGCGGGAAAGCAGCAGGTTGGCCACGTTGGCGCAAACGATCAGCAGCACCAGGATCACCACCACCGAGAGGGTGGTTATCGATCCCACCGAACTGGGGTTGGGATCGTAGACGCCGCGGGCGGCTGAGGCCACTTCGAGACTGGGAACAGCCGCGCGGTCCCGGTTGCGCTCGAGACCCTTCTGCTCCTCGCTGAGAGCGGCGTAATGCGAGTCCCACCCGGCCTTGGCCGAGGCCTGGAAGACGCCCTCAAGATTGCCTTCCACCTGCTGGGGCGTGACGCCGGGCTTCATGCGCCCCACCAACTGCAGCCACCAATAAGTGGGCCGGTCGAGGCGGGGGCGATTGTTAAGCTGAGTATCGAGAAAGAGGGGCAAGTGGAGATCGGAGACCTGGGAGCCGAGGCGCTGGATGCCGGTGTAGCCCGGCGGCGTAACGCCTACGATGGTGACGGGTACTCCGTTGACCGTCACCGACTTGCCCAGCGCGGCGCGGTCGCTGCCGAAGCGGCGTTCCCAGTAGCCGTGGCTGATCAAGGCGACAGGAGACGCGCCCTCTTGGTCGTCCTCGGGATTGAGTGTGCGTCCGGCGAAGGCCGGCACCCCCAGCGTTTGAAAAAAGTTGCCCGTAACCAGGAAAGCCGAAGCCAGTTCGGCGTTTCCGTCGACGATGACGTTCACCCTGCCGATGGGTGCGCTGGCCGTGAGTCCGGTCAGCGTCTCGTTGGCCTCCTTCATGTCGAGGTAAGCCTGGTATGAAAAACTGGGACGGACGGACTCGCCGGCGGCGTTCTCCTCGACGTAGCCGTAGATGCTGGTGCTCTGAACCATGTCGTTGTCGCCCGCCGAGAGCAAACGCACCAACTCTTGAGGCTGAGGAACCGCCAGAGTGCGCAGCAGCAGCCCGTTGACGGCGCTGAAAAGGGCCGTGTTGACGCCGATTCCCAGTGCCAGCGACAGCAGCAGCACGGCCGTCCAGCCCTTGTTTTGAAGAAGAAGTCTCAAGGCGTGGCGCAAATCTCGAAGCATGGCATTTCTCCGTTCTCGAAGCCCAGCGTTTGCGCCCGTCCGCGCGCCGGCGGGCGCCCATTTGCAGTTTGGGGGCACCTTTTGGACGTGAACGAGGCCAAAAGAGTTGGATTTGTTTTTTAACGGGGCGCTCCGGACGGTCCGTCAAGAGTCGCCAGATAGGCCAGAGCGGCATCCTGCAGATACTCGGCGGAACGCATTGGCTGGGCGAAATTGTTGGCGATCATGGAGAAGGCCAGCACTTCCCCGCCCTGGGTGGTGATGAAGCCCGAAAGCGCGCGGACGTTGGCCAGCGTCCCCGTCTTGGCCTGCACCCGTCCCTCCGCCGCCGTCCCCTTCATGCGGCGCGAAATGGTGCCGCTCTCCCCCGACACCGGCAAGAAGGATACGAAGGCCTCGCGCTGAGGGTGGCGATGGACGGCCTCCAACAGGCGGATGAGCATGTCGGCGCTGAGAAAGTTGTAGCGCGAAAGTCCAGAGCCGTCGCGCAAGATGTAGGAATCGGGCGGGATTCCCGCAGAAGTCAAGGTCGACTCCACTTCCTCGCGTCCGTCCTCATAGCGCTTGAGGCGGGGCGAACGGTCCAGCGTCTTGACCAAGGTCTCGCCATAGAGGTTCTGGCTGATCTTGAGGAAGACGTTGAGTATCCAGTCCAGTTTGGGAGAATCGTGGCTTGCGATCCGGGTCAGTCCCTGCAGCGGCTCTTCCTTCTCGTGCAGGCGGATTTCTCCTTCCACCTCGATGCCTTCGCCGCTCAGCGTCTCCCGCAGGACGGCGAGGAAGTACTCGGCGGGATCGAAGACGGCCACGCTGCGCCAGAACCCCGAGGAATCGACAGGAAGCTCGCCGCTGACTACCACCTGCCGGCTCTCCGGACTGTGGCGAAGCGAGAGCCTGAAGTCGCCGTCCACGGGGACGGTGGTCACCTGGTTGACCACCTTGATGTAGCCGGTCTGGGGCAGCATGCGGATGCGCACGGGCTGTCCGGGCTCGAGGGCCGGCTCGATGCGCAGCATGACCACGTTCTCGTTGAACTGCAGTCCCGAAATGGCCGCCGAATAACCGTAGGCGACGTCATCCCACGACCAGCCCTCTCCCAGGGGCACGGAGTCGAAGATTCCCACATCGCCAACCAAATCCCCCGAAACCCTGTAGATGCCCTGCTCCTTGAGCTGGACGGCCCACTGACGAAAGACGCTCAGCGGGTCGCCTTGCGTGAGCTCCTCCACCTCGGGACTGGTCAGCCGTGCGCCCAGAGTGGGATCTCCCCCGCCCACCACCACCAGATCGCCTTGCAGCGTCCCGTCCTCGATTTGGCCTTGGCGGGCCAGCACGGTGGTGTAGCTGAAATCGAGTCCCAGGCGCTGCATGGCGGCCAGGGCGGTGGGCAGCTTCATGTTGGAGGCGGGCATGACGTAGCGGTAGGGATTGCGCTCGTAGAGCACCTCTCCCGTGGTCATCGACTTGACCTTGACGGCCCACCATCCGCGCGCGAAGGCCACGTCGGAAAAGATGGAGTCAAGCTGCCCCGACACCTCGGCGGCCCGCCCCTGCTGCCCCTTCAAAGCAGGCGGCATCATGAAGCCCAACGAGACGATCAGCCAGAAAGAAAGGAAAAGGAAAGACAGCCGGCGATGAGAAAGATTCGATAATTGCACCTGCAAGACTCTACTCAAAGTCGGCGCACTTTGCCAGAAAGCCGTCCGCAGCATTCACTCGAAGGCGGCCCGGTTGACCAGGTAGGGGATGGAAGCGGGGTCGTCGCCCGCCAGGATGCGCAGGGCGCAGTAGACGGCGCGTCCCGCCATGCCCACCTCGGGGTCGGGGGAGAGGCGCGTCTCCCTCGTGCCGCTGCCGAAGTGGTGATAAAGGCGCAAGCGGTCTTCCAGCAGCGGATCGCGCAAGGGCGAATCCTGAGGCAGCGGTTCCTGGTGGTAGACGTCCAAAGCCGCGCCTGCGATCTGCCCCTCCTTGAGCGCTTCCACCAGGTCCTCTTCGTCGATGACCGGTCCGCGTGTGGTGTTGACCAGCAGGGCCGAGGACTGCATCGAGCGCAAGGCGGCCGAGTCGATAAGGCCGCGGGTTTCGGGTGTCAGCGGCACGTGCAGGCTGAGGAAATCGCTCTGACTCAGGACGACTTCTTCAGCGGCGTGCTGAAAGCTGCCTCGGCGGGGGCTGAGTCCGCTTTGGAAGAGGTTTTGCATGGCCTCGCTCATGGCCTGTCCGAAATCCTCGTCGGGAGTGCGGGTGTGGGCCAGGATGTCGACGCCCCACCCCAGCCACTTGCGGGCGAAGGCCTTGCCGATGCGTCCCAGCCCGATGATGCCCACCGTCTTGCCCGTCACCTCCACGCCCAGGAAGGGCTGGGTGGAGTGCCAGCGGGTCCAGCGGTTTTCGCGCACCAAACGTTCGCTGTTGTAGAGCTTTCGGGCCAGGTCGCCCAGCATGAAGAAGGCGAACTCGGCGGTGGCGTCGGTGAGGACGTCGGGAGTGTTGGTGACGGGGATGCCCAGGCGCGAGGCGGCTTCTACGTCGATGTTGTCGTAGCCCACGCCGTATTGGGCCACGACTTTGAGCGTGCCCTTGCCCGCCTCCAGCACGCTCTCGGCGACCGGGTCGACCACGGTGCTGATAAGGGCTTCCGCTCCCGAGCCCGCCGCCCGCTCCAGCTCGGAGACGGAAGGCGGGCCGTCGCCCTCGTGCACCTCGACCTGACAGCCGTTGCGGCGCAGCTTCTGCAGGGATTCCTGCCCGATGTCGCAGGTGACGAATACACGTGGCATCAGGCCGCCGCGGTCTCCTCCATGTCCTCGCTGTACTGGCCCAGGGTGGCGGCGCCGTTGAGCCTGGCGCGGTGTTGGAACGCCCTCTTGCCGGCTTCCAGGTTAGAAGCCTTGCCGTTCCAGGCTTGCAGCGCCGGAGCCTGCAGGGCGCGGCCGTAAGAGAAGCTCAGTTTCCAGGGCAACCTTCCCTTGTAGATGCGGTTCATGGCATTGAGGTGCTGGGTGGCCAGTTCGTCGCTCTGTCCGCCGGAGAGGAATACGACGCCTGGCAGGGCCGCCGGGACGGTGCGCAGAAAGCACTCCACGGTGGCTTTGGCCACGGCATCCACCCCAGCCTGGACGCTGCAGTCGCTGCCGCTGAGCACCATGTTGGGCTTGAGCAGGATCTGCTCGAAAGGCACCCGGTGGAGGGCCAGCTCCTGGAAGGTGGCGTAGAGCGTCCGATGGGTGACTTCGGAGCAGCGTTCGATGGTATGGGAGCCGTCCATGAGAACCTCGGGCTCGACGATGGGGACCAGTCCGCCTTCCACGCAAAGAGCCGCGTAGCGGGCCAGAGCGTGGGCGTTGGCGCGAATGCAGTAGTCGCTGGGAATGCCGTCGCCGATGGTAATGACGGCCCGCCACTTGGCGAAACGCAGTCCCATCTCGCGATATTCCTTCACCCGCGCGCGCAGTCCGTCCAGCCCTTCGGTGACCTTCTCGCCGGGCGCGAAGGGCAAATCCTTGGCTCCCTTGTCGACCTTGATGCCGGGAATGACGCCCTTCCCGGTCAGCTCGTCGACGAACCGCTTGCCCTCCTTGGTCGACTGGCGGACCGTTTCATCAAACATGATCACGCCCGAGATGTAGTCCTCCATCTCGGGGGTGGTGATGAGCATTTCGCGGTAAGACCGCCGGTTCTCTTCGGTCGACTCGGTATTGATGGAATCAAAGCGCTTCTTGATGGTGCCGGTGCTCTCGTCGGCTGCCAGGATTCCCTTTCCGGGCGCCACCATGGCTTGAGCGACTTCTTCAAGACTGTTCCAGGACATAATCTCTTTTCTCCCTCGATGCGTTATGTGAAATGAGCCAAAAATCGTCTCTGTTTGCTTCCGATTTCCGTAGTATCACACGCCCTCATGAGCGTCAAGAAAGGGCGGGAGCCGGGTCCGGCTCCCAAGCGGGTCCCGCTCCTTCGGGTCTTGTACAAAAAGATCGCTTCCAATTCCCCCTCATCTGCGCTATACTTCTAAATTACAATGCGTGATTTCACCCACCTTGTGGTACTCATTGTAACTGTCGTTATTGCAACAATTAACGGCATGGCCTTCCAGCCCGGCGGAGGCGACGAAGACATTCGCCGACCCCCCGTCATCAGCGTCCGCAACGACATGGTCTTGGTGCGGGCCACCGTCACAGACGCCCTGAACCGCAACGTCATCGGACTGGAGAAGGAGTTCTTTCGCGTTTTCGAAGACAAGGTCGAGCAAGACATCGTCCATTTCTCCAACAGCAAGTCGCCGGTCAGCGTCGGCTTCATCCTCGACCTGAGCGGCTCGATGGGCGACAACATCCTCAGCGCCCGCAACTCGATCATCCGCTTTCTGGAGCAAGGAGATCCCAGCGACGAGTACTTCCTGGTCACTTTCAACGACCGTACCGCGGTGGCCCAAGACTTCACTCCACGGGGCGAGAACATCCGCGGACAGGTGGCTTTCACCGGCACCAAAGGACGCACCGCTCTTTTCGACGCCATCTATCTGGGCTTGGAAAAGCTCGAAGAAGGACAGCACGACAAGAAGGCTCTTATCGTCATCACCGACGGCGAAGATAATTCCAGCCGCTACACCTCCAGCGAGATCCAGGACTTGGCCAAGGAATCGGACGCTCAGATCTACATCATCGGCGAGCGCGGCGAAATCGGCTACGGACGCGGCATCATCTCCAACCTGGTGCGCCTGACGGGGGGGCGCTCCTTCTACCCCGACAGCTTCAAGCAGCTCGACTATTACTGCGACCTCATCCACACCGAATTGCGCCACCAGTATGTCGTGGGCTACAACCCCTCGACCGCTGACGGCGAAGAGGATAACTGGCGCACCATCCGGGTCAGGCTGGAAGCGCCCGACGGCTGGCCCAAACTGAGCATCCGCCATCGCCTGGGCTACGTCCCCCGCCGCTATTAAGAGGCTTCTCTAAACCCGCACCAACACCACGGTGACGTTGTCTTCGCCTCCGGCCTTGTTGGCGGCGTGCACCAGCCGGCGGCAAGAAGCCTCCAGGTCGTCCTCATCCAGCAGGGAGGCAATCTCGGGGTCTTCCAGGCGGTCGTTGAGTCCGTCGCTGCAAAGCAGGAAGACGTCGTCCGTCTGCAGGGGCCGACGGTCCACGTCGGGCTGGAACGACTCCTGGCTGCCGATGGCCCGGGTGACCACGTGACGCAGGGCATGGCGGCGGGCGGTGGACGCCGATATCAGGCCGGCTCTCATCTGCTCCTGCACCAGCGAGTGGTCTTCCGTCAACTGCCGCAGCTCGCCCTTGCGATAGAGGTAGAGCCGGCTGTCCCCCACGTGGCAGTAAAAGGCTTCCTGCTGGTGCAGCCAGAGGCAGACCAGCGTGGACCCCATGCCCGCATGCTGGGACCGCTCCTCGGCGGCGCTGCACACCTTCAAGTTGGCCAGACGGGCCGCCGTGCGCAGCAGATTGCCTTCGAAGCCGGCTTGAGCATCGTATCCGAAGGGCCAGGTGACCTCGCGGTCTTCCATCACCAGGGAAGCGAATTCCTTGAAGGTGCGGACGGTCAATTCGGCGGCCACTTCGCCGGCGGCGTGCCCTCCCATGCCGTCGGCCAGCAGAAAGAGTCCGCGCTCGACATCGGCGAACCAGGCGTCCTGGTTGCTCGACCGCTTGCGTCCGGTGTCGCTTAGCGCCGCGTACTTGGTCATTCAACCCTCTTCCAGAAACCGCTCTTCCAGCTCAACTCCCAGTCCGTCGGCCACCCGGTTGACGTAGGCGAAGTAAGAAACCACCTGGACGGCGTCGTGTATGGCCCGCTCATCGAATCCGTGACGGCGCAGTTGCTCGATGTCCTCCTCGGCGATGGAGGCGGGATGCCGGGTCAGCTTGAGGGCGAAGGCGATCAGAGCCTTGTCGGCGGACGACACCTGGGCCGAGAGCGGATCATCGCCCGAGACGGTCTTGAACAACTCCTCGTCGCCGCTCAGTTCACGGAGCCACGCCCCGTGGTGCTGCACTCAGTAGTGGCAGTCGTTGGCGGCCGAAACCACCACCGCCATCATCTCGCGCTGCAGGCGGCTGAGCGGGGAGTCCTCATGCATGATCGACTTGTAAAGCCGATAGTGGCTGCGCAGGACCTTGGGATTGACGCCATGGATGCGCAGGATGTTGTCAGGGTCGAGCTTCCAATCCCGGCAGCGGACGTACTCGATAAAAGCCATAGCCGCCGATTGTAACATCGCCTCGAAGGACCTGCGGCGGCAGCGCTGGGATCGATTTTTTCTGGCGCTTATTGAATGAAATGAACCCCGCCAAACGTTATACTCTCTAGACGATAAACAAGCACCTTTGGATCGAATGCCTGCGCGAGGCAAACCATGATCGGTTCAGCAGACCTCCTCAAGGCCGGCTTGGCGGCCTCACTTTTTTTGATCTCCGCCGCAGCTTCGCTGCAAGCCCAGAACACCTGGGTTCAAGGACGCGTCGTAGACCGCGTGGGGCAGCCCGTGGCCGGAGCCCGCGTAGCCTTGCACGCCCACCGCGACCTCTACCGGGACTGGATGGCACGTCTGGGCGGAGAACCAGATCCTCCCGCCGAGGCCGCGGTCTTCAGCGACGAGAACGGCCTTTACCGCTTCCATGTACCCCAGAACGCCATGTGGAGCCTGAGTGTGAGCCTCTCAGGGTTCTACCCGATGGAGTTGCCGGCCAGGGTGTTTACTCCGGGATACTCGATTCCCGACGCGGTGTTGCTGGGCTGCCGCTACCAGTCCTCGCAGGTGGTTTCAGCCAAGCAACCGGCAGTCGGCGTAGTCATCGAAGTGCTGGGGCCGCGGGGACGCCAATATCCCAGTCAATGGCGCTCCGCTCCCTGGCGACCCTTCCACCTGCGGGTGCTCAGCGACGGCCAAGGCATCATCACCTATCCGGTGCTGCCCGGCACCCCCAACACCTTTTCAGCGGCACCGGCAGGCGTCGACTTCGTCATGCCCACCATCCTCACTCCGGGAAGCCAGCCGGTACTGGTGCTGGTGGAAGGGCAGCCTTTGCCTCTTCAGGTCGTTGACGAGTTGGGACATCCGCTTCGCGACGTGCTCGTTTATCGTCGCGGACTGCCCAGAGGCATCACCGATGAGAACGGATCGGTCACCCTCTACTTCAGCCCAAACGCCGACCGCAGCTTCCTGCGATTCCTGGGACCCGACGGAGCGGGCTATTACGGCTATGTCGACTGGAGGGATCCACCCGAAGTCATTAGGCTGGAACGACCGCGGACCATCAATGTGACCGTGGTGGACGAGGCGAGCTCGGCTCCCTTGGCCAACGCCGCCATTTGGCTGCCCGAGCAGAACGAAGTCTGCTTCAGCAACCGCGCCGGAAGCTGCCGATTCCGCGCTTGGCCCATCTCACGGGGGGTCGGCGCCGATCTCCTCGGTTATCAGATGAGCATCAGCTATGACAGGAAGAGACTCGTCGATCAGCCCGTCCTGCAACGGGCGTTGAGACCGGCCAGCCTGGCTCAGGGTTGGGTCAGCGACCATCGGGGCAACCCTGTCGACGGAGCCAGGGTGCGGGCCCGGCCGGCACGTTATGCCACTTCAATGATATGGCACCAGACCTTTCGGGGGGCGCAGAACTACTCCCTGCAGGATGGTTCCTTTCTGATCGAGGTGAACTTCGACGACCCTTATCTTCAAGTACGGGCGGACTACCCCCGGATGGCGCCGGACACCGAGCGAACCGATGGTCAACCGGTTCATCTGCAGTTGGTGGAAGGCGGGTTGGTCAGCGGACGGGTCATCGATCCTGAAGGCAGACCCGTGTCGAATGCCGTCGTCAGCGTACACGCTTTTTCTTCCGGAGGCCGGCCCACCGGATACATGGGCGCGGGCGCCCCCATAGCCGACGTTCAAACCCGCAGCGAGGCCGATGGCTCGTTCCTGCTGGAAGGCGTCCCCAGCGAGCAGGTTGTGGTATCCGCTTTTTCCTCCCAGCCCGAGTTCTCACCCGCCCTGTCGCCAAACCTTTCGGTGCGCGAGCCGGGGCAACACGTCGACGCCGGCGACCTGCAACTGGGGTACGCCCGCAAAGTCACGGGCCGGATCATCAACAGCCAGGATGAGGCCATCCCGGAGGCGTCCATCAGCTTGCGTCCGAAGTGGTCGATTTCGGGTATCGAGTGGCACGGCTCATCGGCCGACGTCCTGGAACACAGCGACCAGGACGGCCGTTTCCAAATCTACGTCCCGCCGGACCAAAGAATGGAGATCAGGGTCAGCAGCCGCGACTACGAGTCGAAAGGCGTCGACGTGCCTGAAGACACCTCCCAGCCCCTGGAGATCGTCCTGCTTCGCACCGGCGTGATCAGCGGTCAGGTTGTGGATGCCGCCGGACGACCTCTGGCGGGGGTCAACTTGAGGCTCAAGTACCGCCAATCCGAGCAGCAGGAGGATTTCAACGCCACCTTCCACTTGCCGGACACTGACCAGGAGGGGCGTTTCAAGGCCACCAACCAACGGGCCGGCGATTACCGTTTGGAGGCGACTCCCGAGGGCGACGGTCCGCACCGCAGCGAGATCTTTACTCTGGAAGAAGGCGAGGAGGAGGAAATCCGCCTGGTCGTGCGCGAGAAGCCGGTACGCGTCAGCGGACTCGTGCTGGACGCTTCCGGACGCCCGGTCGATGGCGCCAAAGTCTATATCGGTCCTGACCTCAACAGCCTCCGCCGCCGCCCGATTTCGACGCCTTATGCTTCTCTGCAAACCGAGAAGGGCCGCTTCCAGACCGGCTTTGACGAGCCGGGAGAATACGATCTGAGCGCCACGGCCGACGGTGTCGGAGGGCAAAAGCTCACCATCGACCTGCAAGAGGGACACCGCCAGATCGAGGTGACTCTGGACCCGACCCAGATGGTAGTGATCCGAGTCCTCGATCCGGAAGGCAAAGAAGCGGTCGGAGCCTCGATCACCATCCGCCAGGGCCAAGACACCAGCAATTCGCTCACCGACCGGGGCGTGACCTACCATCTGGTGCAGAATCCGGGCCTCCTCGCGGTGGCGGCGCGACTTGACGACCTGTGGGCCAGCGGCGAGATCATGGCGGGACACCGGCCTTTGCCCGAGTTGACTTTGCGTCTGCAACCCGGCGTGCCGGTAGAAGGCAGGGTGGAAGGACTCGACGAGGAGCAGTTGCGGCGCCTCGACATCTTTGTGATGTCAAAGGCTTTCCGAACGTCGATCCGGGCCTCCGCCACCGCGTCCGGCGAAATCATGAGCCCTCCCTTGCCGGTCGGGCGATTTCAAGTGCACGCTACAGTCTCCGACAGCGCTCTTCGCCTGGAGGAGTCCATCACGGTCAGGGAAGGACAGGACAAGGTTCGCATCGACTTGCGTTTTCCTCTCGGCCTGACCGCCGACCTGCAGGTTTTGGGAAACGGCCAACCGCTCAGCGCCGCTTACCGGCTGTGGGGAGGTACGGCATCGTTCGCCAATGGTCAAACCCGCCCGCGGGGCCGCATCTACCTGGAGGGATTGAGCGAGGGAAGCTATCAGCTCCTGCTCATGGGCTCCTTCGGGACCACCATCCAACAACTTGAAATGCCCCGCGACCTGAACAGGGTCTTCGACCTGTCTCTGATCGATGTCTCGGGCCAGATCCTCAACGAGGCCGGAGAACCCGTTGAGGGAGCGTCCGTCCGAATAGGTCAGAAGTTCACCTCTGGGAGCGCAAGCAGCGACCAGCCGCCTGCCCTCACCGACTCTGAGGGAACCTTCGCACTCAAAGGCGTCATGGCCGCCGACGGGGGGCTGAGGATCGACCATCCCGACTACGCCCTGACTTCCGTGCAATTGCCAGAGGAGGAGGGCAAGGTCATCGAAGGACTGGAGATCGTCTTGCCTGAAGCCGGAACCGCCCATGTCATCCTCACCGGCAAACTGCCCGGGGACCGCCCTCCCCATGTGCTGCGGATGGAGGCGGGGTCAATGGCAGGCGACAGCAAGGCCGAATGGTCGGGCGACGTCCTCACGCTCAAGCAGATGGGACCCGAGGACACTCACATCCGTCTCATGACCAACGACATGCGCAGCGTCGACTTGACGATCAGGGCGGGACAGACCCGCGAAGTCAGCTTCGAACCTGCGGCTCGGGTCGAGGTGGAAGCCTCCACGCAAGGTGGCAGCAAGCCTCTCTACCTCAGGCTCTGGGATTCTCAAGGAAAACCGTTTATGGTCCGCGACTTCGCTCCCATGGCGTCCGCGCCCACGGGCGGGCCCTTTGAAGGCTGGTGGCCGATTTACAACGGGAAAGCATTCCTTCCAGCTCTCAAACCAGGACTATGGCGCCTTCAAGTGGTCTTTGAGAACGGCACTACATCGGAGCAGCAAGTTCAGCTCATCGAGGGAGAAGAGCGCCATGTGCGCTTTCCCTAGGGCCACTAGGTGGCCAACAAGTTCACACACGGGTCAAGTTTCAGCGACCGCAGTGAAGGCTCAATTGCCCTCGACGGTATGAGGTCGCTCGCTAGCCTTAGGGAGCTGCGGGCGGGCTAGCCCTCGGCCTTCTCGATGGCGATCCACTGGCCCAGCTTGTCCTGCAAGTCACCCACCGTGTAAGGCTTGCCCAAGGTATCTTCCCCTCCGGCCTCGAGCACCTCTTTCTCGCTTCCCTCCATGGCGTCGGCGGTAATGGCCAGAACGGGTACGTCCGGCAGATGACGCTTGACCTGGCGGATGGCCTGGAAGCCTCCTCCCTCGGGAATCATCATGTCGACGATGACCACCTTGGGAGCAAAATCGATCATGTCGGCCATGTAATCGTGGAGGTAGGAGTAGGACCGAACATCATGGCCCAGGCTTTGCAGGATGAACTTGATGGAATAAATGTCGTCGGCGTCTTCTTCGATGACTGCCATTGGCGGGCCGGTGGGCTTTCTTTTTCGCTTCTTCCTCATCTGGATTCCAACTTTTCTTTCAAGATTTCATTGACCAGTTGCGGATTGGCTTGGCCGCGTGTCTCACGCATGACTTGTCCGACGAAGAAGCCCAACAAGCCGGTCTTGCCTGCCCGATAGGCGTCTACCTTGTCGGGATTGGCCCGCACTACTTTCTCTACCACATCTTGGAGAGCCGCGGCGTCGGAGATTTGGCGCAAACCCTCTTTTTCCACGATGCTCTCGGGGTCGCCCCCTTGCGCCAGCATCCTGTCGAACACCTTCTTGGCAATCTTGCCGCTGATGACGCCCTCGTTCTCAAGCTGGATGAGCTTGGCCAGTCGGCGGCCTGTGACCGGCAGCTCGCCCAGGTCTTTGCCGCTGTCCTTGAGGGCCCGTGTCAGGGCTCCGACCATCCAGTTGAAAACGCTGCGAGCTTCAGCCCCGGCTTGCACGGCCTCTTCGAAGAAATCGGCGAAAGTGCGGCTCTGGATGATCTGGCGGGCCTCCTCGCCCTCCAGTCCGAAGGCCTCGACCAGGCGTCGCCGGCGTGTCTCGGGCAACTCGGGAATCTGGCCGCGCAGCCGATCGACCCACTCGGCCTCCAGCACCAGAGGGGGAATATCGGGATCGGGGAAATAGCGGTAGTCCTGGGCCTCCTCCTTGCTGCGCATGACGAAGGTCCGCCCCTTGTCCTCGTCCCAGAGGCGGGTTTCCTGATGGACTTTGCCGCCTTGGCTGACCACGGCGATCTGGCGTTCGATCTCGTAGTCGAGAGCCTTTTGCAGGAAGCGGAAGGAGTTCAGGTTCTTGATCTCCAACTTGGTTCCCAGCTTTTCTTGTCCCTTGGGACGCACCGATACGTTGGCGTCGCAGCGCAGACTGCCCTCCTCCATATTGCCGTCGCAGATGCCCAGGTACATGAGGGTCAGGCGCAGTTGCGTCATGTAGTCGTAAGCCTCCTGAGAAGAGCGGAAATCGGGCTGGGAGACGATCTCGATGAGTGGAACGCCGGCGCGGTTGAGATTGACGTAGGAGCCTCCGTCGGGCGAGTGGACGCTCTTTCCGGCGTCCTCTTCCATATGCACCCTGAGGATGCGGAAGGTCTTCAGTCCCTGCTCCGAGACCTTGCCCGATTCGTCGCGCGGACCCGTCCACACCTCGACTTGGCCGTGCCGGGCCAGCGGCTCTTCGTACTGGGAGATCTGATAACCCTTGGGCAGGTCGGGATAGAAGTAGTGCTTGCGCGCGAAGATGGAGCGCCCATTGATGCGGCAGCCCAGAGCCAAGGCGGCCCTGACGGCCATTTCCACGGCTCCGCCATTGAGCACGGGCAGGGCTCCTGGAAGTCCCAAGGTCACCGGGGAGGTGTGCTGGTTGGCCGGATCGCCGAAAGCCGTGCTGCTGCTGCAGAAAATCTTGCTGCGGGTCAGCAGTTGAGCGTGCACTTCCAGTCCGATAACGGGTTCGTACTCCATATCCGGTCAAACGCTTTCAGGGCAGGCCATCCAGGACTCCTCACGGCGAAAGCGCTCCATGAACTCGCTCAGAGCCTCGTCCGCCTCGCCTGCGCGGTTCAGCCAAAGCATCCCCTTCTCGCGCCGGAACCAGGTCATCTGGCGCTTGGCGTAGCGCCGGGTGTCAGCCTGGGTCCTTTCGATGGCTTCGCTGAGGCTTAACTGGCCCTGCAAAGCGGCCGCCGCGTGACGGTAGCCGAGTGCTTCAAATCCTTTGGATTCAGGCGAATAGCCGGCATCGAGCAGACGTTTAACTTCCTCGAGGAGCCCCCCGCGGAACATCTTGGAGACGCGGCGGTCGATTCTATCATAGAGATCCCGGCGCGGCAGACGCAGCCCCACCTTGAGAACGCTGTAGCCTTGCAGGGGCTCCGTGCGCTTCTGCAGACGGCTGAGAGGCTGGCCGCTCAGCAGGTGAACCTCCAGCGCCCGCACCTGCCTCACCAGGTCGGCGGGCTGGATGCGCGAAGCTGCTTCAGGGTCAAGCCGCTTGAGCATGCGGTAGAGATGGCCGGGGCCTTTCTGCTCCTCGCTGAGCTTGAGGCGCCGGCGCAAGTCCTGATCCGCCGAAGGTCCCTCGAAGACACCCTGCAAAAGGGCCCGCAGATAGAGGCCCGTCCCCCCTACGACGAGGGGAAGGTGTCCCCGCCCGCAAATGGCCGCACAGATCTCGCGGGATTCCTTCATGTAGCGGCCGGCCGAGAAGAACTCGTCGGGATCGAGGCGGTCGTAGAGATGATGAGGAACCGTGGCTCTTTCCTCGTCGCTTGGCTTGGCCGTGCCCACGGCCAGCCCGCGGTGAAGCTGCATGGAATCGCAGTTGACGATCTCTCCGCCCAGCCGCAAGGCCGCTTTCAACGCCAGCGCGCTCTTGCCCGAAGCCGTCGGCCCGGCGATGATCACCAAGCTCCGCTGACCTGAGCTCTGCACTTCGTCCACGCAGCAAAGCCTATCACGAGCGATTGTGCACGAAACCCAGCGGGTGCCTGGGATCACTCAGCAACAGGTGCTTCTCAGCTTCAGAAAGCACATACACTGCACCGAATGCTGTGTCGTCGGGATTGCCCCGTGAACGCCAGATTCCAGCCGAGACGGCATATGGATCATAGCCGTCGTCGGCTGCAAAACTGTTGTTAGCCAGTACTTGTCACGGCTCGCCGCACCAACGAAGCAGCTTTATGACGCTCTTGGGTATGTCGATTCGTTGTTCATTTCCGCTCTCCGATGTAAGGCCCGCGACGCAACCAAAGCCCAGACCGCGTACCCTGAGAGATACTACCCGGACGCGACAACTAGCAGAACATCTCGGAGCTTGCCGAGGTTTCTCAGCTTGCGAAAAATAATCCCGACGTTAGATATCGTCATAGTCAAACTAGCCAACTTCTGATTCTCTGGTTTCCAGATAGGGCCCGCATCTGGCCGGCCTGCCGAATAGGATGCGTCAAATGGGTGGCAGAGGGTGTGGCATGTCGCCCGCTTGATCAACTTTGAAACAGCTTGCTTGAAGGCCTTCTGCAAAAGGGACTCGTGGGCGTGTTGTCGGCCCTCCTTTCCGGTTTTCGAATCCCTCCAGCGGTTCTTCACGAAAAAGCCAATGCCAAGCCCAGGCCTTCGGACCCTGAGGCGAGCCGCCGCTAGACCGCGGACAGCCTTTCTACACGGATATTTTCAGCCGATTGCTCAGCGGTCCAGAGGTCGTATTGCATTTGCTGAGTCAACCAGCTCTCGGCAGAAGTACCAAAAGCCCTGGACAGTCTGATCGCCATCTCCGGGCTGATTCCGGCTCTTCCGTTAAGGATCGCAGACAAGGTCTTGCGGCTCACCCCCAGAGCCTCGGCGGCATTGGTCACGGTCAGCCCCAAAGGCTCTAAACATAGCTCGCGTAATACTTCTCCGGGATGGGGTGGATTGTGCATACGCATCAGTGATAATCCTCCAAGTTAACATCGTAGGCATCAGGACCGTCGAAACGGAATGTTATCCGCCAATTGCCGGAAACTCGGACAGACCATGTGCCTTTTCTCCGGCCAGAGAGTTCGTGCAGATGAAGCCCTGGCAGGTTCATGTCTTGCGGCGACTGTGACGCATGCAGCCGACCAAGAATCAGCCGAATACGATTTGCCTGTTGAGCTTGGATTCCGCGGGTGGTGCCGCTTTCGAAAAAGCGCTTCAGTCCACGGTGCCTGAATCCGTTGATCACGGACAGAGTGTAACCTATAACGTTACGGGTTGCAAACAAGGAGCGCCGGCTGGCCCCGTTACACCGATTGTTTGTACAGGCCTAACGTACAGCATTTGTCACGCTACTATCGGTTTGGGGGTAGAGGGTGAAGACTTTGGCGAAGGCCGGGTACTACTCGGAGCGCAGGGCCTGATTGGGGTCCCAGGAAGCGGCGCGCAGGGCCGGGAAAAGGCAGGCGCCGACGGCTACCAGGAGTACCAGGAGGGAGACGGCCAGGTAACTGGCAGGATCGGTGGTGCTGATTCCGTGAAGCATGCCCTGCAGGACCCAGGAACAACTCACTGCCGCTGCCAAGCCCAGGGCCAGTCCGAGCAGCGCCAGCGCCAGGCCCTGCCTCAAGATCATGGTGACGACGCTGATCCGGCTGGCCCCCAGCGCCATTCGCACTCCCACCTCGAAGAAACGCTGGTTGACGCGGTAGGAGATCACTCCGTAGACCCCGATCACGGCCAGCAGCAAGGCGACGGCCGCGAAGGCCACCAGCAGGGTCATCAGCAAGCGGCCGCGGGCCAGCGACTCGTCGATGACCTGGTTCATGGTCCGCTGCCCGAAAACGGGAGCGTCGGCGTCCACCGACCAGACCGAGTTCTGGATGTCGCGATGGAGGGATGCCAGGTCCCGCTGACTGCGGACGGTGACACTCATGAAGACGCTCAGAGGGTTCTGTCGATAGGGACGGTAGACCATGGGCTGCGATTCCCGCCCGAGTCCCAATTGGCGCACGTTTCCGACCACGCCCACCACCGGCATCCAGTGCTCGCCGTCGGCCCCCACCCGCAGCCTCTGAGCGAGGGGGTCCTTGCCGGTCCAGAAGCGGTCGACGAAGGCCTGATTGACGATCACCACCGGCTGGCTCTCCTTGCGGTCGCCTCCGTCGAAAGGGCGACCCGTCAAGAGAGGGATACCCATGCTTGTGAAGTACTCGCCCTCGATGATCCGCCAGGCCACGCTGTAGTCCTGACTCTCGCCTTCCAGCGTGACGTTCTGGATCCAACCGAAGGAATCGAGGGGCAGGTTTTGAATCGCTCCTACCTGGTCGACCCCGGGCAGGGCCCGCAGATTCTCCACCACCGCATCGAGGAATCGAGGCCTGTTCTCATAGGGGGTGAAGGAAGAGGAGTTCGGATAGGTATTGAAGACAATGACCTGATCGGGATCGAGACCTGGATCGACCGAGGCCAGATTATAGAAGCTGCGCAGCAGCAATCCGGCCGTCACCACCAGCAGGACCCCCAGGGCGATTTCGCTGACGACCAGCACACTGCCCCAGCGGCGGGTGGTGCGGTTTTCGGAGTTCCCCCGCCCTCCCTCGGCCAGGCCCTGCTGAGGATCCTGGCGGGCCGCCTGCAATGCGGGCAGGGCGCCGGAGAGCAGGACCGTCAAGAGGGCCAGAGCCAGTCCGAAGAGGAGCACTCCCCAGCTCATCTCGACATTTGCCCGGTTGAGCAGTTGGCGGGGAAGAGAGGGCGCGAACCATTCCACCAGCAGCCAGGCCAGGAGCAGGCCGGCCAGGCCTCCCCACAGCGAGATCCAGAAGTTCTCCACCAGGATCTGGCGGACGATGCGCACGGTGCCGGCCCCCAATGCCCTGCGAATGGACAGCTCCCGGACCCTGGAGGAGATGCGCGAGAGCGACAGGTTGGTGACGTTGACGCAGGCGATCAAAAGCACGGCGCTTACGGCGGCCAGGAGCAGGTAGAGGGTGTTGCGGAAAGGTCCGGTTTGGGCCTGCTGCAACTCGGTCAACCGTGGATTGTTGGCAAACTTGTCCCACTGGGGAGGATAGTTGAAGACCTCTCTCATGGAAGCGGCCAGCGAGTCCAGGCTGCTCTGAGCCTCCTCCAGGGTCAGGCCTTGGGCCAAGCGTCCCACCAGCCTCCAGGAGTGCCAGCCGCTGTACTGAGGATGATCCGGGTCCATCTCCATGGGCAGCCAGAGATCGACGTCGCGTCGGGGGAAGAAGAAGTCGGGGGGCATCACCCCCAGAAGTTGGCGGCTCTCCCCTTCGATTTCAAGAGTGGTTCCTCGGGCGAGTTCGACGCCTCCCAGCACCGAGGTCCAAAACCGGTGGCTGACCACGACCACCCGGTGTCGCCCGCCGTAGCTGTTCTCGGACTGGAAGGTGCGGCCATGCAAGGCGCCCACTCCCAGGGTGTCGAAGAGGTTGCCCGTGGCCACCACGCTGGTCACCAACAGCGGCTCATCACGTCCGGTCAGAGTGGCGGAGCGGGTTCCAAAGCCGGTGATGTTTTCAAAGGCGGTTCCGAACTCCTGCATGCGGGCGATTTCAATTCTCGACCAAGCCCCGGGAGCGAAGAAGTCGACCAAGGTTGCCGGAGAGCGGTAGGGCGGCGGCGTCAGAAGCACGCTGCTGACGATGCTGTAGATGGCCGTGGTGGCTCCGATTCCCACGGCCAGGGCGATGATGGAAAGGGCCGCGAAGGTCTTTTGACGGGTGAGGAAGCGGAAGGCGAAACGAAAGTCCTGCCAGAGAGTGGTCACGGCGCTGTCTCCTTGGAAAGGCCGGGTCTCGGGCTTGGCTGCCTGGCCCTGCGAATCGACCTCGAAGAGGTCGTCGAAGGAGCAGTCGAGAGCCTTGAGCAGACGCTCACGCGTCCTGGCGCCCGGATAGGGTCTGTGCCCGTTGGCCAGCAGCGACAAATGGCCGCTGCTCAGGCCCATCCTCTGCGCCCACCGGTTCTGGCTCAGACGGCTCCGGGCCATCCGGCGGGAGAGTTCCCGGTGCTTTAATCGAACTCGCAACGCTTTCAACCTAACAGGTTCAACTTCGGGCCCGTCAAGACATCTTTTCGATTCTCGAAAGAAAGTGCTTTCAAACGCTTTCAATCAGGCGGTTTCGGGCGACGTTTATTCGATTAGACGCGTCCGCGCCCCGATGGTTGGCGGGAAATGCTCCAGCGGACTAATTGGTTCGAGGATAAAGTCTGACCACCTGAGTGCCGGGGTAGTAGTGGGTGAGGATGTCGGCGTAGCTGGAGCCCGAGGCCGCCATCTCGAGGGCGCCGTACTGGCACAGGCCGACGCCGTGACCCCATCCTTTTCCACGTACCGTCAGGGCGTGCAGGAGGTTCTCGTCGTCGTAGCGGGGCTGGAGATCCAGAATCCAGTTGCTGCGCAGCCCCAGGGCCGAGCGCAGGTTGATTCCGCGAAGGGTGTGGCTTCCCTGCTCTCCCAGCAAGGTCAGCTCGATCAGGCGTCCCGTGGGGTCCTTGGCCCCGGGGATTACCTGGCGCAGCTTGCCGATGGAGGGGGCGTAGCGCTCCAGGTTGGTGTCCAGCCGGGACAAATCGACGGTTTCCGTCCATTCATGGAACGGGCTGGAGCGGTCGCGGCAGCGCACGCCGCCCTGCAGGTATTGCAGAGGTGAGGCCAGGAAGATGGTCTGGTAGCTGGCCGTCAGGCCTCCGCAGGTAGAGGAGTACATGGCCAGGATAGGACGGCCCTGGTAGACCGAGATGCGCCCCGCCGTCTCCAGGACGGCCTGCGTAGCCAGCGCCTGCTCGCCTGAAATGCCGCTGTAGGCTTGGGAACGTGAATCGGCGTAGAGGTCGAATCCCAGGCGGTTGAAGCGTCCCCGGTTGGATACCGCGAAGGTGCGGGCGGCCACGGCCTGAGCCTTGACGGCTTCCAGGCGCTCCCGGCTGGTCCCCAGTTCATTGGGGACCACTCCCTTCAGGTAGTCCTCGATGCCTACCTCGTTGACCAGCACCGGCTGGCCGAGGGGGTTGAGGAAGGCCTCGAAGACGCCCCTGTAGGCGCGCCCCCGCCAGCGCAAATGCTGAAACCGGGCCGGCTCCAGGCGGAATCCGCTGCTCTTCACGGCGGGTCCGGCCGGCTCCAGGGGAGTGAGTTCCATCTCTCCCTCCAGCGAGCGCAGGCGTAGCCGCTGCCCCAGCATCGCACCCTCCACCTCCAGGCTTTCAAAGTCCTCGGCCAGCAGGACCCGCAAAGAAGGCTCACCCGTGGCCGGCAGCGGAAGATCTGCGCCGCTGGGAAGGCGGGGAGCCTGGCGCTCGACCTTCTTCCCGCCGCAGCCCAGGAAAAACGGCAAGAAGGCCAGCAGCAACAAAGTCCGGACCTTGCTGGGAGTTGGATAAGGGAGCCGAAGGCGATGTCGTTTCATGTCTGCTGAGTCAGTTGACGGACCTTCTCCTGCCGTTCGATGGCCTGGCGGATCTCCAGAGCAAGACGCAGCGCCCGGCGACCCTGGGCTCCCGTGCAGGCCTCTGAGGCGTCGCTCAGGAAAGCCTCGATTTCGGCTTGAAGCGGTTCCTTCTCTTCGATCTGGAAATCACGGGGCAGAATGCCGGGCGGTTCCAGGGAGGTGTCCAGGCTGTACATCTCGACCTTGCGGGCAGCCAGATCGAGGGAAATGTAGTCGTGGGGCTGGAAAAGCCTCAGCTTGCGGATCTTTTCCAGCGAAATGCGGCTGGAGGTGACGTTGGCCACGCAGCCGCTTTCGAATTGCAGGCGGGCGTTGGCGATGTCGATCTTGTCGGTGAGCACCGGAATGCCCACAGCCCGCACCTCGGAGACTTCTTCGCCCACCAGGTGGAGGAGCAAGTCGATGTCGTGGATCATCAAGTCGAGCACCACGTCGATGTCGAGGCTGCGGCCGGCGAAGGCTCCCATGCGGTGGACCTCGAAGAATCCTGGATCGCCGATAAAGGGCCGCACGGCCCGCAGGGCGGGATTGAAGCGTTCGCTGTGGCCGACATGCAGCCGGGTCCCCCCGCGTTGGGCGGCCTCCAGCATCGTATCGGCCTGAGGCAGCGATGAAGCGATGGGCTTTTCAACCAGGACGTGGACGCCGTTCCGCAAAAGGTCGCCGGCGATGGCGCTGTGGTCAACGGTGGGAACAGCCAGCGAAACCGCTTCTACCTCGGCAGGCAGCTTGCTGTAATGGTCGTAGAATGAGCAGGCGTACCGGGAAGCGATCTTCTCGGCCCGAGCAAGGTCGATGTCGATCACGGCCCGCAGCTCGGTTTGATCGAGGCTGGAATAGATGCGGGCATGATGCTTGCCCAGCGCTCCAACTCCGATGACGGCAACGACGGTTCTCTTCATAGCCACTGTCGATTACTGCGCCAGCAATGCCAGTCCCATCCGGTCGGCCTCCTTGAGAAGCTCCTCACGATCCAGCAAGAGGGTCTTGCCGGCATCGATGGCGAAGGCGGTGACATTGCATTCTTCCAGCACCTGCAGCGTCTTCAGGCCCATCACGGGGACATCGAAACGCATGTCCTGTCCCGGACGCGCCGCTTTAACCACGGTCAGCGACCGGCCCTCCGCCAGTCGGGCCGCCCGGCGGATGGCGGCGTCGGTGCCTTCCATGGCCTCCACCGCCACCACCGCCTGATCTTTTATCACGACGGTCTGCCCTATATCGAGATCCACCAGGGCCGAGGCCACACGCCTCCCGTATTCGACGTCTTTGACTTCCTCCTCATCGGGTCCGCGCCGCGTCAGCACTCCGCGCTCAGGCAGCAGGTGAGGCACCAGGTGGGTGGAGGCGATGAGTTCGATTCCCTCCCCGGCCAGCACCTCGGCGAAGGCGCCGATCAGCGAGGCGGTGTTCTTTTGCGGCAGCGAGAGCAGCACCTTGAGCATCTTCAGGTCGGGAACCTTGGAAAGGACTCCAGCCGCAGGACGCCCGTCGCGGGCGAAAATGCGCACGTGTTTGACCTGGCCCGCCATCATGGCCTGGGTCACGCCGTGCCGGGCAAAGATCTTGAGCAACCTGCCCAAGCGTCCCAGCCCCAGCCAGTGGACTCTGATCTTGCCGCCGCTTCTGCCCTCGAATGCCTCTATGGAAGGATCGGCCTCTTCCCGGATGGCGGCCACCGTCACCTCTTCGCCCCGGCGCAAAGCCTCTTCCAAGACCAGCAGGGGAAAGCGTCCGTTTCCCGCGATCAGTCCATACATAAGCTCGCTCCGCGGGCGATGGTCCGGGGCCGTGTCTAGTGCACGAATCCCCGTTGCGAAGACTCGATGAAATCGAGCAGCACTTCCACTTCATCGGTCAAAGAGGAAGCGCGAAGCTGTTGTAGAGCCTCGGACAGGCGAAGGCCTTTCCTGAAGAGCAGGCGATAGGCCTCTTTGAGGGCTCCGATCTGCTGGGAGGAATAATCGCTGCGCTCCAGTCCTATGGTGTTGATTCCGAAGGTCTTGGCCTCGCCGCGCTCCCCTACGGTCTTGATGAAGGGCAAAGCATCGCGGGTGATGACCGAGTAGCCTCCGATAAAGGCCCTGTAACCCACGCGGCAAAACTGGTGCACCCCGCTGAAGGCTCCAACCGTAGCTCCGTCAGAGACCTCTACATGACCCGCCAAGGTGGCTGAATTGGCCAAGATGTTGTCGTCGCCCACCCGGCAATCGTGGGCGATGTGAACGCCGGTCATTATGAGGTTTCCGCTGCCCACCACGGTTTCATTGCCGGCCACTTCGGTGCCCCGGTGGATGGTCACGAACTCGCGGATGCGGTTGTCGTCCCCGATGCGCAAGATGCTGGCTTCGCCGCGGTATTTGAGGTCCTGAGGGTCGGTGCCGATCGAGGACTGGCCGTAGATGTGATTGCGGGCTCCCAGCGTGGTGGGGCCTTGGATGACCGAATGGGGACCGATCCGGGTGCCCGGCCCGATCTCGACCTCGGGACCGATCAGGGAGAAAGGGCCGATTTCGACGTCCTCAGCCAACTTGGCCCGGGAAGAGACCTGCGCGGTGGAGTGAACCTGGGTCTTCATGCTCATAGCGCCTCCGCGGGGTCCTTGGGGCGGTCGACCAAGGAGAACAAGATTTCAGCTTCGGCCGCCTTTTGGCCGTTTACGGTGGCCACACCCTGCAGACGTCCCACCCGGCTCTTGACTCGCAGCACCGTCAATTCAACCCTGATCTGATCTCCCGGAACCACGGGTTTGCGGAAACGCGCTTTTTCAAGTCCGGCCAGGAACACCAGCTTTTCCTTGCGGTCGGGGAGCGTGAAGAAGACGAGGATGCCGCCCACCTGGGCCATCGATTCCAGGATCAGCACGCCCGGCATGATGGGGACGCCGGGGAAATGCCCCTGAAAGTAGGGTTCGTTGATGGAGACGTTCTTGATCCCCACGATGCGCTTCCCGGGCTCATGGTCCACGATGCGGTCGACCAGCAGGAAGGGATAGCGGTGGGGGAGGAAATCGAGAATCTCCCGTATCTCAAAAGTGGTGGCTGCGTGTTGCTCGCTCATCGCCGCCGATTCTACCCCAATTCAAAAGGGGCCGAAAAATCGTCGGCCCCTTTCCAATTGGCCTCCACAGTCTTGGCGGCGGAGGCCCTGACTTTTTATGGCTCGGCAACCAAGGGCCAACTCTCCGCGGGGAGGCGGCGCAGAGCCTATCGCGGGCCCTTGCTGGGAGGCGGCGCGCTCTCGGAGGCGGACGGGGACGCATCGGGCGCTTGAGCCGGATGCTTTTCGTTGTAGGCGGCCGCCACCTCCTCGGTCAGTTCCCACTGGGGATCGATGTAGCCGAAGCTCTGCTCGTCGGTGAGGAAAATCACCGAATAGGAATTGGCCTGGGCATATTCATTAATGACGGCCTGCAACTTGGGCCCATAGGTTTGAAAGAGCCGGTCGCGGCGCCGGTTGATCTCGCGCTGCGTGTCTTCCTGAAAGCGCTTGAGGTCGGTACGCAGGCGCTCCAGGCGGGTCCTCATCTCTTCCAGCGTCTCGCTGTTGAGAGAACGCGCTTTGGCGTTGATCTCCTCCTGAAGGGAGTTGATGGCGTCGATCTTCTGGGTCGACTCGGTGTTCTTCTCGTCCACGAATTTTTGGATGTCGGCGATTTGTGCCTTGACTTCGTTGGTAGCCTGCAAGGCGCCTCGGAAGCTCAAGAAGCCCATTTTCTCGGCCACCATGACGCCCTGCCCCATCTGCTCTCCCGCCGGGGCCGCTTCCTGCTGAGCCACCAGCGGCGCCGTCAGCAGGATAGTCAATGCCAGGGTGGCGGCCGACCAACAGATTGTTCCTGATATGCGATTCATCGTTCTACTCCTCTCTCCCCGCACCTGCTAGCGGCTGCTGCCGCCTGCAGGGCTTCCCTGGGCGGCGACCGGGTGCTTCTCGTTGTACAGCGCGATGATCTGGTCGGTGATGTCCACGCCCTGGGCCACGAAGACCTGAGATTCGGGATTAAGAAGGAAGATGGCGGCGTAGTTATTGGACTGGCCGTACTCCTGCAACAGCGCCTGAAGCTTGCTGCCCACCTCCTGGATGATTCTGTTGCGGCGCTGCTCGGCTTCTCTTTGAGCGTCCTCCTGGGCCCGTTTCAGGGCCGTGCTTTTCTCTTCGATCGTCCGCTGCATTTCGGCCTGGGTCTCGGCATTGAGGCTCAACTGCTGTTGCTGGTATTGCTGCTGCAGTTGTTGCAGTTCTTGAGCCTCGGCGTCCAGTTCTTGACGCTTGCCTTCATAGAAGGCCTCCCAGGCGTCGATTTTCTGGCCGCCTTCGGCCGACTCGCCGATGACGCGAAGCGTATTGACGAAGGCGATTTTCTGCTGTGCCCAAAGCGGCGTGACCAGAGCGGCCAGGAACGCCGTCAGGACCAGCCCGCGAAGTATGGTTTTGGGATTCATTGTCGAATGCTCCTCTATAGGTTGCTCTTTAAAAAAAGTCCAGCCCCTTGTCTCTTCCCGACGATACCTGGGTCTAAAAGTTCCACCCCACGGTGAATTTCACGTTGCTGGAAGGTTCGCGCACCGGGATGGCTCGTCCTGCCAGCCTCAATTCATCCTCCAGGCGGAAAGGATTGTACGCCAGAATGAGCCGGAAGGGCTGATTGACGACCGGCATCAGGAACTGAATCTCGGCTCCGGTCGACATGCGCCAGATGCCGTTGGTCCCGTCTACCAGATCGATGAAAGTGTCCGGTCCGAACACCTGCAGGCCCTCTTCGTCCAGAATCGTCGAGGTTCCCACGTCCACGAAGCCCGCCACCGAAAGCGGCCCCGCAATGGGCACGCGGTATTCGCCGGTCACCACGATGGAAGTGTCGCCTCCGATGGCCACCAGGCTTTCCGTCACCAGGGGCAACCCGGTGTTGGAGTCGAGGACCGGGTTTCCGGCGGGATCCAAGCGGGGCGTGCGCGAGATGGCGATGGGGCTGACCGAGCGGATGTCGAACCCGCGCAGATTGAATTCGCCTCCGATGAAAATGCGCTCGAAGAAGGGAATGGTGGAATCCAGGCCGCCCTCCAGATTGCCGTAGGGCAGCACGTGCTGTCCCTGGACCCTGAAGGCGAAGGTGTTGCGTCCGCCGCTCAGCCAGCGGTCGGGCAGAAACTGCTGGAACTCGACCACCGGACGGATGATGTTGTAGGTGCCGCCCAGCGGGCCGCCGGCGAAGGGCACTTGCACCGAAAGGCTGCGCCCCCGAGTGGCCTCGTAATAGCCGTTCTTGCTGTTGAAGGTGAAGCTGGGGGTGATTTCGCTGCGGATCAGCCCCTCTCCGTTCAAGGCATCGGGATCCCCGCCGGGAGTGAAGCCCACCAACTGACCCCGGGCAAAGGCCTCGATGGAGGCATCGATGTCTTCGATGTCGATGCTGGTCAGCGAGTAGCTCAATCCGACGCGCGACCAGCGCCAGAAAGGACGGCTGGCGGAAACGCTGAATCCGGTGTTGATGCGGGTAAACAGCGTGATGGCGTCACTAGGCGAACCCAGCAGGAAGCCCGAGGCGGCGAAGGTATCGAAGCGCGAACGCTGGCGGAATACGCTCCACCCCACCGAGGTCCGGGTATCCAGGAAATAGGGGTCGGTCATGGAGAAGTTGAAGAGCGCAGAGCGGGTTCCGGTGAGGATGGAGACCTCGATGCGCTGCCCCTTGCCGCGGAAGTTGTTGGTGGAGTAGTTGATGCCGAAGAAACTTCCGCTGATGCCGCTCACGCCCCCCGTCAACCCGATCGACTGAGAACTGCGCTCCTTGACGTTGACCACGACGTCGACTTCGCCTTCCTGAGGCTTCTTCACCACCTCGTAGTCTTCTTCCTCGATGGGCTCGAAAAAGCCCAGTTGGTTGAGGCGGGTGATGGAGAAGTCGAGCAGCCGGCCGTTGAACTGCTGCTGCTCCTCAAGCACGAACTCGCGCCGCAACACCTTGTCGCGGGTGCGGGTGTTTCCGGCGAACTCGATGCGGTCGACGATGTACTGACTGCCCTCGGTGATGGTGATGTTGACGGTGGCCGTCTTGGTGGCCGGGTCGGGGTCGATGTCGGGGATGGCCGCCATGTCAAGATAACCCCGCTCGGAGTAGAACTTCTCCAGGTCTTCGTTGGCCTTGCGCAGCGCCGTCATATTGAGCACCGAACCCTCGGAGAGAGGATAGACGGCGCGCACGAACTGGGGCGGCAGGGCGTCGGCCCCCTCGATGTTGAAGCTGGCTACGTGATACTGCTCGCCTTCCTCGATGGGAATCTCGATATAGTACTGCTGCTTGGTCTTGCGGAAGCCCCACAGAAAGCCCCGCGGACCCTCCACGATCTCGACGTCCGGTTCGCCCGCCTTGGCGAAGATATAGCCGCGGGAGCGGTACTCTTCCAGCATATTGGTCTGGATGTCGAACTCCAGCTTGTCCTCGATGTAGTGGTCGGTGCTCTTGAAGGCGGTGCGGATGCCCTTCTCCCGGTTCAGCTCCAAGGCTTGGCGCAGGTCTTCATCGGGCACCACCTCGTTGCCCCGGAAGTCGATCTTGCCGATGCGCACCTTGGGTCCCTCGTCGATGGTGAAGGTGAGCTTGACGGTGGACGAAGTGATGCGCTCGGAATCGACTTCCACCCGGCCCAAGGGCCGTCCGTTGGTATCCAGCAACTGCTTGAGGGCCCGCCGCGCCAAGGGGATTTTGGATTCATCGAAGGGCGTGTCGACCGTCATTCCCACCCGCATGTCGCGGAAGCGCTCGAGGATGTCCGACTCCTTGAAGGAGGACAGCCCCACGTACTCGATCTCGCGGATGAGAGGGCGTTCGCTGACTTCGAAGATGATGATCAGGCCCGTCTCTCCGTCGCGGCGCTTGACCGAAGCGTCCTCGAAGAAACTGGTGCGCAGAAGACTGCGATAGTCGCGCAGGATCTGGTCTTCGTTGTAGGGGTCGTTTTCTTTGGTCTGAATGTAAAAACGCACCGTGCTTTCGGGAATGCGCCGGTTGCCCACCACCAGCACTTCCTCGATTCTTTGCGACGAGTCCTGAGGCAAACTGGGAGCGGTCAGGACAGGCTGGCAAAGCATCAGGGCCGCCAGCAAGAATTGAGACAGCATGCCGATTCGGGTTCGCTTCTGCGTCACTGCGATACTCCCTTCGTGAAACGCTACATTCTAGCGGGTGGTTCGGGGTTGGAGCAACCGTTTGGGGAGAGAAACTGCCTATGGAGGCTCCACAGCAGCAGGCGGAAAGCTGGGAAAGCCGCCCCCGGGGCTGGGCCGGGCTGGGCGGCGGCCGGGGTGAGGCGCGGGGCCTGCAACGGCCCACGACCCGGGCAGCGAAGCGAGCTACTGAACCGGGGAAAACAACGGCGCCCCTTCGCTCTCGGAGTCCTTGCTGCGGTGGTACAGCTCATCCTGCTTGAGATAGATGGCCAGATCCTGCTTTTCTTTCAGTTCGCCCTGGATAATCAACTCGGATATGGGATCCTCGATGTACTTCTGCACCGCCCTGCGCAACGGACGCGCCCCGTAGGAGCGATCCTGGCAGGTTTTGGCGATGATCCACTGCTTGACCTCGGGGTCGAGCTGGATGGTGATCTGCTTGGCATTGAGATTGTCGTTGACCTGGCCCATCAGCAATTCGATGATCTGGCGCAAGTCGTCTTCGGTCAGGGACTCGAAGAGAATAATCTCGTCGAGCCGGTTGAGAAACTCCGGATTGAAGGCCCTCTTGACTTCGGTCATGATCATGTCTTCCACCTCGCGGTTGTGGCCCTCTCCGGTTCCGAAGCCGAGCGGGGAAGGGTTGTTGAGATGACGGGCCCCCAGGTTGGAGGTCATGATCAATATGGCGTTTTTGAAGTCGACGGTATTGCCGTGCGAGTCGGTCAACTGCCCGTCCTCGAAGACCTGCAGAAGCAGGTTGTAAACGTCGAAATGGGCTTTTTCGATCTCGTCCAGCAGCACCACCGAATAGGGGTTTCGTTTGATCTTCTCGGTCAGTTGACCGCCTTCTTCGTGCCCCACGTATCCGGGAGGCGATCCGATCAGCTTTGAAACCGAGTGCTTTTCCATGTACTCCGACATGTCGAAGCGCATGAGCGCCTTCTCGCTGCCGAAAAGGAACTCCGAGAGCGACTTGGCCAGTTCCGTCTTGCCCACTCCCGTGGGTCCCAGGAAGAGAAAAGATCCCACCGGGCGGTTGGGGTTGCGGATACCGGCGCGCGAGCGGCGGATGGCCCGCGAGAGGGCCGATATGGCGGCGTCCTGGCTGATGACCCGCTGATGCAGTGCGTCTTCCATCTGCATCAGTTTTTCCGTCTCTTCCTGACGCAGAGAACTGACTGGGATGCCCGTCCAGCGCGAGATGACTTCTTCGATGTCGTCGGCGTCGACCTTGAGCGGCTTGCGCGACTTGAGTTTCCAGCGCTCGCGCATCACCGCCAGATTCTCGCGCTCCTTCTGCTCGCGGTTCTTGAGGCGCACGGCTTCATCGAAGTTCTTGCTGGAGACGGCCTGATCCAGCTCGCGGACGATAACCTTGATCTGCTTCTGCAGGCGGTTGACCTCCTCGGGCTGCACCGTATGTTTGAGCTTGACCCGGGCTCCCGCCTCGTCCAGCACGTCGATGGCCTTGTCGGGCAGAAAACGGTCGGGAATGTAGCGGTTGGACTGGCGCACCGAAGCCAGCACCGCGTCATCGGTGTACTCGATGCCGTGGAAGGCCTCGTAGCGGTCCTTGATGCCGTAGATGATCTCGATGGCCTCCTCCTCCGAGGGAGGGGCCACCTTGATGCTCTGGAAGCGGCGTTCCAGCGCGCGGTCCTTCTCGATGGAGCGGCGGTACTCGTAGGGCGTGGTGGCGCCGATGCATTGGATCTCGCCGCGGGAGAGGGCGGGCTTGAGAATGTTGGCGGCGTCCAGCGAGCCCTCGGCCGAGCCGGCCCCGACCAGCGTGTGCAGCTCGTCGATGAAGATCACGAACTGCGGATTCTCGGCCAGCTCCTTCATGATGGCCTTCAGCCGCTCCTCGAACTGCCCGCGGTACTTGGTGCCGGCCACCACCAGCGATATGTCCAGAGCCAGCAGGCGCTTGTCGCCCAGCATGGAAGGCACTTCCCCGTTGACGATCTTTTGAGCCAGACCTTCCACGATGGCGGTCTTCCCCACTCCCGGCTCGCCGATGAGCACGGGATTATTCTTGGTGCGCCGGCAGAGGATCTGCACCACCCGCTCGATTTCGCCCTCGCGTCCGATGAGGGGATCGAGCTTGCCGGCCAGAGCCGCCTCCGAGAGGTCTCGGCTGAATTCGGTCAGCGTCAGATTGTCCTTGGACTTGGCAGGGGTCGGCTTCTCGTTGCCGGGTCCGGCGATGGCCTCGCGCACGGTGGACAGGCGCAAGCCGTTTTCCTGCAGCAGCGAAGCCGCCGTCGAGGTGTCCTGACGCATCAGGCCCAGCAGGATGTGTTCGGTGCCGATGTAGTTGCAAAGCAGCCTGTCGGCTTCTTCGGCGGCGAAGGTCAGCACGCGCTTGGACTCGTCGCTGAGCGGCAGCTCCACCGAAGTGGAGACCTTGTCGCGACCCAAGGCCTGACCCTCGATCTGCTTGCGGATGTTCTCGACCGCCGACTCCGAGCGCTGGAAGAAGCGTCCCGTTAGATGCTTGTCTTCGCGCAGCAGGCCCAGCAGGAGATGCTCGGTTTCGATATAACGCGATCCTAACTGGCTGGCTTCGTAGCGCGCGAAGAAGATAACCCGTCTGGCTTTCTCGGTGTACTTTTCGAACATATCGGCTCTCACCTGCTGCGTTTCAAGACGCCTCTAGCCCGTGGAAAAGGCTCTTCATCGGCTGCCTTCCACTTCTTTTCCCCATTGTAACGGATGCGGCGCCATGGCCCGCCATTATAATGCAGGCCCTGTATCCTTTGTCTTTTCCTGGACCGGCTGTCAAATGATTCAGATGAAGCCCCGGTCGGATCGTTTCAACTCCTCCGCTCAACCCTACTCCAGGGACGTCAGGCGCCCTCCCGCCATCAACCGCCTCTGATCGCACAGCGCCGCCAGCGACGAGTCATGAGTGACGATGACGGAGGTCAGATCGTAGCGCCGATGGAGGTTCATGAGAAGTCGGTGGATGCTCTCCGAGGTCTGTTCGTCGAGGTCCCCGGTGGGCTCGTCGGCCAGCAGCAGCGAGGGCGATCCCACCAATGCGCGGGCCACCGCCACGCGCTGCTGCTCGCCGCCCGAGAGCTGTCCGGGCCGGTGATGGGCCCTTTCCGACAGCCCCACCTCCCCCAGCCAGCGGGCCGCCTGGGAACGGCTCCGGGCGAAGGAACCGCCGCTCAGCAAGAGCGGGAACATGACGTTCTCGAGGGCGCTGAACTCCGAGAGAAGGTGATGAAACTGGAAGACGAAGCCGACCTTGCGGTTGCGGTACTGGGCCAGGCGCCTGCCCTGCAACAGGGCGATATTCTGTCCTTCCACCCAAATCTCCCCCGAATCGGGTTTCTCCATGCCGCCCGTCAGATGCAAGAAGGTGCTCTTGCCCGATCCGCTGGCTCCCATGATGGCCACCGAGGTTCCCCTTGGGACGACGAGATCGACCTCGCGCAGCACCTGCAAGGTTCGGTCGCCCGAGGGAAAGCTCTTTCGCAGGGCACGGACTTGAAGAAGGGCCTGGTCAGTCATTGCGAAGTGCCACCACCGGGTCGAGCCGGGCCGCCGCACGGGCCGGGTAGAGAGTTGCCAGAAAGCTGATCAGCACTGAAAAGAGGGCGATGAAGATGCCGTCGAAGACCTGCACTTTAAAGGGCACGTAGGAGATCTGATAGACCTGGGGGTCCAGGGGGATGAAGCGGGAGGCGTCCAGGTACAAGCTGATGGCGATCCCCAGGATGCTGCCCAGCAGGGCGCCCACCACGCCGATGATGACGCCTTGCAGCATGAAGATGCCGTTGATGGTGCGGGCGCTGCCTCCCATGGCGGTAATGATGGCGATGTCGCGGCCCTTCTCCGTGACCATCAGTGTCAGGGTGCTGACGATGTTGAGGGCCGCCACCAGAACGATCAGTCCGATGGCGATCATCAGTCCCAGTTTCTCCAGCCGCAGGGCGGCGAACAAGGGCTGATTGAGTTGCATCCAGGTCTGCACCTGAAAGCCCTCTCCCAGCAGGTTGCGCAAACGCTCGGCCACCTGTTCGGCCTGGTGGAGGTCCTCGATTCGCAGCTCGATGAGATTGGCCTGGTCGGGACCATAGTCGTAAAAACGCTGGGCCGCCGGGATGGAGATCAGGGCCAGATTGGTATCGTAGTCCCACAGCCCCGTCTCGTAGATGGCGATGATTTCGAAATGCCTGTAGCGGGGCATGCGTCCCATTGGGGAAACACCTCCCCGAGTGCCGATGGCCACTAACCTGTCGCCCACCTTGACGCTCAAAATATCGGCCAGTCCGGTGCCCAGGATGATGGAGGGGCGGGACCCCGAATCGAATCCCTCCAACGTCCCCGCCCTGATGTTCTCGATGACCTGGCGGTACTCGCGGCGATCCTCGAGATCGACTCCCCGGATTATGGCGGGCTGTTCGCGGAAAGAGCTTTCCAGCAAGGCGTAGCCGGAAAGCGTGGGGGTGGCTGATTCCACTTCCTGCAACTGCTCAAGCTGGCGCAGCCAGGCCGGGTAGTCCTTGATGACGCTGCTTGTGAGGCTGCGCACGTTGAGATGGGAGGTGGCTCCCAGGATGCGGGTCAGAAACTCCTGCTGAATGCCTTCGTTGAGGGCCAGGGCGATGTGCAGGGCCATCACTCCGGCGGCCACTCCCGCCACCGAAACCAAAGTGACGACTGAAATCACCGCCTGACGGCTGCGGGCCCGCAAGTATCGTCCCGCCACGAAGAGCTGAAACTTCACGCCCCCTAGCCTAGCAAAAGCGGATGAACGAGGTGAGGGCGGCGGCGCGAGGCTGCGCTACGGCTCCGCGACTCCCAATAACCGGGAACCAACCTGCAACTGACGGCCAGCAGGCGACTGTGAAGTCTGGGAGTTGGACGTTGGGAATTGGAAATTGGGCTAGCCTGCGGGTTGGCTTTCCTCTTTGATCTCGCGCATGACCGAGTCGAGGATTCCATTGACGAAATCAGAAGACTCGCGGGCGCTGAAGCGGCGGGCGATCTCGACGGCCTCGTCGATGACTACGGCTTCGGGCGTGTCGGCATGAAGCAGCTCGGCTATGGCCAGGCGGAGCACGTTGCGGTCCACCCCCGCCATGCGCTCCAGGCGCCAATGCTGGGCGTGACGCCGTATGCGCTGGTCGATCTCCTCACCATGCTCGTGAACCGCGTTGAAGAGAAACTGGGCGAAACGGCGCGTCTCGGGATCGGCTGGGTAAAGCGACCAGAAAGTGCGCGAGATCCGGCTCGGAGAATAGTGATTGAATTCGCCTTGAAAGAGCATCTGGAGAGCGCATTCCCTGGACTTGCGTCGACTGCTCATGGCTACTGGATTTCCCGGCTCAGGTTGGCCATTTCAAGGGCCGTCAGGGCGGCTTCCTCGCCCTTGTTGCCGTACTTGAGGCCTGACCGGTTGATGGCCTGCTCGACGCTGTCGGTGGTCAAAACCCCGTAGGCGATGGGAATGTCCTCTTCCATCATCACACGGTTGATGCCGGTCGTGAGCGAAGAAGCGATGTAGTCGAAATGGGGCGTTTCGCCCCGAATCACGCAGCCCAGGCAAATGAGGGCGTCCAGATTCCCCTTGTGAGAGCGGGCCAGACGACGCGCCGCCAGAGGGATCTCGAATCCGCCCGGCACCCGCACGACAGTCAGATCATCCTGGCTGACACCGGCTCGGGTCAGGGTCTCCAAAGCGCCGGCCAGCAGATTTTCGGTCACCGTCTCGTTGAAACGGCTGACCACCAAACCGATCTTGAGGCCCCGGCCTTGAAGGCCGCCGCGAAACTCCTTCATGTGCTTGGTCCCTTCAGCTCTAGCGGCCTTTGAACTCGGCCTTGCGTTTCTCCAGGAAGGCCCGCGTGCCCTCCTTCATATCTTGGCTGGCGCAACTCAATCCGAAGAGCGCGGCCTCATAGCGCAGCGCCTCCTGCAAAGGCATATCGGCGCCCTTGCGCACCGCCTCCAGTCCGTAACGCAGCGCCAAGGGGGCGTTGGACTTGATTTGGGCCGCCAGCTTGCGGCATTCATCCAACAGGTCGGCGTCCTCCACCACCCGGTTGACCAATCCCATCGCTTCGGCCCGCCGGGCCGAAATCATCGCGCCGCTGAGGATGATTTCCATGGCGCGCCCCTGGCCCACCAGGCGGGTCAGGCGCTGAGTGCCTCCATAGCCGGGAATCAGTCCCAGCTTGACCTCGGGTTGGCCGAAACGCGCTGAAGCCGCGGCCAGGCGGATATGACAGGCCATGGCCATTTCGCATCCCCCTCCAAGACAAAATCCGTTGACGGCCGCGATTACCGGCTTGGAGAGGTCTTCGATGAGCGAAAAGAGCCTCTGTCCCCGCAGCGCTTGCAGGCGTCCCGTATGGCCTTCCAGGGCGGCCAATTCGTTGATGTCGGCCCCCGCCGCGAAAGCCTTTTCGCCGGCTCCCGTGAGGATGATGCAGGCCACTTCACCGTCCGCCTCCAAACGGGTGAAGGCCTCCTCCAGTTCATCCAGGGTGGCGCCGTTGAGGGCGTTGAGGGCCTGCGGACGGTTGATGGTCACCTGGGCGATGGCGTCTTCGATTTCGATGAGCAGATTGTCGTATTGGCCCATGCTTGCAGTCGATGCCTTTCCAAGGTCGTGATCGGCGCCCGGCCGGCTTGAGCGGGCGGCTGACGGCGAAATGAACGTCAGGCGGCTTTCTGCGCCGATGGTCAGGTTTCGTGCCGCTTGATGATGCGCACGCCGCGGATAGAATAGTCTAGCCCTGAAATCACTGTCAAAGCCAAGGTTACATAACAGACGATTAGAAAGAGCAGCCCGTGAATCGGCGTGAGGCTGCTGAGCAGCACCAAGAACACGGTCAAGAGCTGGAAGAAGGTGGTGCGTTTGCCGAGCAGCGAAGGCGGAAAGCGGCGCTTGCCCACCGTGAGGCGAATGATGAGGCCCGCCACCACCAGCAGCAGGTCGCGTCCAATGACGGCGATGGCCAGCCACAGGGGAATACGCAGGTCGAAGACATCGCGCTGTATGGTGAGGGCCAGGAAGCTGGTCATCAGCAGCACCTTGTCGGCAACCGGATCGAGTACTTCGCCCAGCTCAGACTTCTGGTCGGGCCAGTTGCGGGCGATATAACCGTCGGCCACGTCGCTGATGCCGGCGAAAACAAACACCGCCAAAGCCGCCACGGGGAATCCGTAGGCGATCAGGCCCAAGAAAAGAGGAACCAGAATCATGCGCAGAATGGTCAGTTGATTGGCGTAGGTCATGACCCATGTTCTCGTGCCATAATCGCCTCGGTCAGCACAGTGCGCACTGTAGCGGCAAGTCAATGGTGATGCAAGCCAGGGTAAAGCCCGACCCATCCGGCGCCCGGGAAAGTGTCCCATTTTTTCCCGGTAGGAATTCCTCGCAGACCCCCGGCAGAAAGGCCCAACCCCTGTCAACGGCCCTTTTGAAAGATTGGTACAGCCCTTGCATCAATGGCTGGCAGGCAAGACGCGAGTTGCTTTGGAAGACCCGCAGAAGCCCTTGCCGAGCCAGAAGCAACAGGAGTGAAAATAAAGAAGCATGAAGTTAGCGCATATGATTCGCCACCGTTTCAGTTTCCTGATCCCCGTCCTGGCCCTTGTTTTCTGCCTGACGGTTCCCGCACTGGCAGCACTTGAGGACAGCCCCCAAGACCGCCAACTGATCCGTCAAGTCCAGCAGAGGCTCAATGACGAGGGCTTCGACGCCGGCCCTGTGGACGGCATCCTGGGCCCCAAGACCGAGGCCGCACTCGAGCGCTTTCAAGCCGACAACGGCTTGACTCAGAGCGGACGCCTGAACCAGGAGACCTTGAAGAAGCTCGACATCGAGCAGAGTGAAAACCAGGGCATCTTGTCCAAGGCCGGCAAGGGTCTGTCGAAGGCCGCGAGCGCCGTCGGCCAGGCTGGCACTACTGCCGCCAAAGCCACGGCCCAAGGGGTGAAGAAGGGAGCCTCAGCCACCGCCGAAGGCGCCGAAACCGCTGCTGAAGCCACCGCCCAGGGCGCTACAACGGCCGCCAAGGCCACAGCCAAGGGCGCCAAAACCACCGGCAAAGCGGTTGCCAAAGGTACCCGCACGGCCGCTGACGAAACCAAGGACTTCGTGGCTGGAGAGGACGCTGACGGCGAGATCAAGGAACGCATAGAGGAGCGCTTCCGGGAGGAAGAGCTCATCGAACCCGACCTGATCGACGTCAAGGTCAAGGACGGTGTCGTCACCCTTCACTTCAAGGAACACAGACAAGGCAACGAGAGAGCCTTCAACCAGGCCGTCGCTTTGGCCCGGGGCGTCGACGGAGTCAAGGAGGTTTTCGTGCGCTTCCCTGCACGCTGACAGTCCATGTCGCTCAGCCCTGACACCACTTGACGAGTTGTCAGACGCCCCCGGTCATTGAGGACCGGGGGTTTTCTGTTTGGGCTCAAACCTGGGTATGGGTCTGCAGTTCAGTGCGGGCCCGCCGCTCGATCTCGCGCGGATCGGTCATGTTGAGCAGACCTTTCACGATGCGGCGCAGATGAGAGCGTTCGAAATGCCGGAGTCTTTCCTTGATCTCCGGTATGGCGAAGGGGTTCATGGAGAGGGTGTCGTACCCCATCCCGACCAGAAGCGGGGCGTACTGCGGGTCGGTGGCGACTTCGCCGCACACGATGGCCGTCTTGCCGGCTCTCTCGCAGGCTTGGGCCACCCGGTGCAGCGAGGCCATTACCGCCGGATGGAAGGGGTCGTAGAGGTCGGAGGCCCGTTCGTCGGTCCTGGAAACGGCCAGCAGGAATTGAATCAGGTCGTTGGAACCCACCAGCAGGAAATCGGCTTCCATGACCATCGATTCGATCTCGATCAAGGCCGCCGGAACCTCGATCATGGTCCCTACGCTGACCGGACCGTAGGCTGGGGGCGGTTGGCCCAGGCGGCGTTGCACGTCCTCGATGAGGGAGCGGGCCTGACGCACTTCGGTGGGCGAGGTGACCATGGGCAGCGCGATTTTCAGGTCGCCGTGGGCGCGGGCCCTGAGGATGGCGCGCACCTGAGCTTGAAAAAGCTCGGGATAACGCAGCGAGAGACGGATGCCGCGCAAGCCCAGCAGGGGAACCTTGACCCCGGCCAGATCGGAGAAGAAAGGATGCTCCTCGTCTCCGATATCCAAGGTGCGGACGATGGCGGTGCGTCCGCGGGTGCGGCGGGCCAGATCGGAATAAATAAGATACTGCGACTCTTCGTCGACCGCATCTTCCTTGCGCTCGGCGTAAATCGACTCGCTGCGGAAGAGTCCGATGCCCTCGCCTCCCAAGCGCAACCCCATCTCGACTTCGCGTCCCACCTCGGTGTTGACCAGGATCTGGATGCGGGTTCCGTCCAGGGTGTTGCAGGGGCCTTGATCGCCCTCGGGCTCCTGGCTGCGGTGGCGGGCTTCGCGGTCGCGAAAACGCTGAGTTTCCTCGGGCGAAGGATCGATGTGGACCATGCCCTGGGTTCCGTCCACAGCCAAGGTGTCGCCGGAACGGATGAAGCGGTGCAGGTGCTCGATGCCGGTCACCACAGGAATGCGGCAGGAACGGCAGATGATGCTGACGTGCGACATGCGTCCGCACTGGGTGAGCACCAGAGCCTTGACGCGCTCCAGGCGAAACTGCGTCAGGACCAACAAAGAAATGCGGGGCGCCACCAGGACCAGGTCTTGAGGGGTTTCCTCGTCTCCGCTGCCCCGGAGGCTGTCGCCCAAGTTGCCCAGGATGCGCTCGGTCACCTCTTCGAGATCGCTGCCGCGCTCACGAAAGAAAGGATCTTCCAGGCTGCGGTACAGGTCGAGCCAGCGTTCGGCCGTTTCCCGGACGGCGCGCTCGGGACTCTGCATGTCTTCGCGCACCCGCGATTCGATTTCCTGCAGGAACCGTCCATCCTCGAGAATCATGAGGTGGGCGTCGATGATGAAACTGTGCTCGCGGCCCACTTTGGATTCCAAACGGTCGCGCACCTTGTAGAGTTGGCGCAGAGAGATCCTGAGCGCCTCCTTGAGGCGGTTTATCTCGTCTTCGACTTCTTCCGGACGAATGCTGAGACGGAAGAAGCCGGCCACGCGCGGGGTGACGCGATGAGCCGTCCCCACCGCGATTCCCGGTGAGAGGGGACGTCCCTGCAGCAGCTTCGGCTTAGTCTCCTTCTCGCTCATTTCTCCTCTCCGAAGCGGCTCTCGACCAGGGACACCAGAGCCTTCGAGGCCTCGCCCTCGTCTTCTCCCTCGGCCCGCAACGTCACCTCCGTACCCCGCCCGGCGGCCAACAGCACGATGCTGAGAATGCTGCGTCCGTCAGCCGGGGGACGACCTTCGGCCTGCAAGGTGATTTGAGAATTGAAGCGGCCGGCCAGCTTGACCATCTTGGCCGCAGCCCGGGCATGCAGTCCCAGTTCATTGCAGATCTTCACTCGCCGCTCGATCATGAATCGCTGTTTTCGCCTCTGCGCGTCGCCGCCCGGCAGGCCGACGCAGCAGCCGCCCTGCTCACCTGCACTAGTCTCCCAGAATCTGCCCGGCTACGGAAATATGACTGCGTCCCTGCTCGCTCACCGAGTTGACCATTTCCTCCCAGGACTCGCCGCCCTCCTGGCCCGCCACTTTGATCACCATGGGCAAATTGACTCCCGTGATGATCTCGACCTCGCCCTTTTTGTGCAGGGGCATGGAGATGTTGGAGGGGGTGCCGCCGAACATGTCGGTGAGAATCAGCACTCCCCTGCCCTGATCGGCTTGCCTCAGGGCCCCCGTGATGGCGGCCTTGGCTTCCTCCATCTCATCGTGCCAGCCGATGCTGACGGGGACAAGGTGATCGAACTCGCCGTCCAGGATGATTTCAGCGATGGTGATCAGTTCCTGGGCCAATTGACCGTGAGTGACCACCAAGGCTCCGATTTTCTTGGCTTCGTCGTTCATTTGTGGATGTCGCGATGCACGGTCTTGATGCGCCGCCGTCCGTCGCTCAGGCGCTCGGTCAGAGCCTCGCTCAGGTAAACCGAACGGTGTCTGCCGCCGGTGCAACCCACCGCCACCGTCAGGTAGCTCTTACCCTCGCGCTGGTATTGCGGGATGAGGAAATTGAGCAAGTCTTCCAGACGGTTGAGCGTCTCTTCGCTTCCCGAAGCGCGATCCAGGAAGCGCTTGACCGGCTCGTCGCGTCCGGACATCTCGCGCAACTCGGTCTCGAAATAGGGGTTGGGCAAAAAGCGCACGTCGAACACCAGATCGGCGTTGGATGGGATGCCGTGCTTGAACCCGAAGCTGAGCAGCATCAGGCTCAGTTCACCGTCGCGCACGGGATCGCGAAAGGTCTCGTGCATGAGGTGACGCAATTGATGGACGGAAAAGTCACTGGTGTCGATCACCTGGTCGGCTGCCTCGCGAATGCCGGCCATGCGCCGGCGTTCTTCCTCGATACCCTCCAAAAGGGTCGTCTCGCTGGTCAGCGGATGGCGGCGGCGGGTGACGGAAAAGCGCCGGGCCAAGACCTCGTTGTCGGCATCCAGAAAGAGCACCTGAACGGCGGTGTGGGATCCCTTCAGGCGCTGGGCCAAGGCTTCGAACTCGGAAGCCGGTTCGGGCGCCCTGACATCGAGCACCACGGCCAGGCGTGAAATGGCCCCGCCCGAGGCCTGGGCCATCTCGACCAGTTGTGGAACCAGGGCTACCGGCAAATTGTCGACACAGTAAAAGCCCAGGTCTTCCAGCGCCTGAGCGGCCGTGTGCTTGCCCGAGCCGCTCATGCCGGTGAGCAGCACCAGTGACGACAGCCCGCCGGGCTCGGGTTGAGGTGTGACAGGAAGACTCATGGCGGAATGTCTGACGCCGTCTGTCGGCTAGCCTTTAACGGCCGCACGTTTGCGGGCCCGCGATCCCGGAATCTCCATCTGGTCGCGATACTTGGCCACCGTGCGGCGGGTAATCTGAATGCCTTCGTTGTTGAGAACTTTGGTGATCTGCTGATCGGACATGGGCTTCAAGGAATTCTCGTCTTCGATCACCTTCTTGATGCGGTCCTTGACCTGGACGATGGAGACGTTTTCCCCGTCGCTGCTCTCAAGACCCACGGTGAAAAAGTTGCGCAACTCGATGACCCCTTGAGGCGTGTGGGCGTACTTGTTGGCCACCACCCGCGAAATGGTGGAGGAATGGACTCCCAGTTCCTCGGCGATGTCTTTGATGAGCATGGGCTTGAGGGACATCAGCCCGCGGTCGAGAAAGCCCTCCTGACGGCGCACGATGGCACGGCAGACGCGGAAGATGGTCTGCTCGCGCTGGTCGACGCTCTTAATCAACTCGAGGGCGGCGCGAACCTTCTCCTTGATGAACGACTTGGCTTCCTTGTTGGTGTTGGCGTCCTTGAGCATCTTGCGGTAAGCCCGGTTGAGGCTCAACTTGGGCATACCGTCGTCGTTCATGTTGATCTGGTACTTTCCGCTGACCTTGGAGATGTAGACGTCAGGCTGGATGTACTGAGGCTTCTGCGAACTGTACTTTTGCCCCGGTCGCGGATTGAAGCGCCGCAGGGCCTGCAGAGCCTCCTCGACCTCCTTGACGTCGCACTCGATTCGGCAGGCGATCTCTTCGTGGTCCTTGGACTGCACCAGGTCGAGGTGATCGCGCACCAGGCGTGCCGCCAGACAGTCCTCCATGTCGGCCGCCCGCAACTGCAGCATGAGGCATTCGCACAGGTCGCGGGCGCCCACCCCGGTAGGGTCCAGTTCCTGCACGATTTCCAGGGCCTCCTCTACATCTTCCAGGGAAACCTCAAGGGCCTCGGCGATCTCTTCAAGGGTCAGCGTCAGGTATCCGTCGGGATCGATGTTGCCGACGATGTACTCGGCGATCTCTTTTTCCCGGGGGCTGATCTGAGTCAGGTTAAGCTGCCAGTTGAGGTGGTCGATGAGCGAGGATTCGCCGGCCAGGAAGAGTTCGAAAGAGGGCCGGTCGTCGTCGGCCTCGTACTCTTTGCGGGCGGGGGTGCTGTTCAAGTATTCGCCGAAGAAATACTCATAATCGAAGTCGTCGTTGTCGAGCGGATTCTCCTCGGCCTGCTCTTCTTTTTCGGCCGATTCGGCCGCCTCGGCGCTCTGCTCCTGCCCTTCCTCCAAGACCGGATTCTCGGTCAATTCAGTCTGCAGCATCTCGGACAGCTCAAGGCGGCTCAGTTGCAGCAATTCGATCTTCTGCAACAGAGAGGGCGTCATCGCGAGCTTTTGCTGCAAGCCCACGTTGAGCGTCGGTCTGAGCTGTACCCTTCTGGCCATGCAAGAATTGTACCGTAAAGAGCAACCAACCGGTGCCGGAGGCGGCGACCGGCAGGCAAGAATCGACACAAACGACTGTAAAAAAACGCTTTCGGCGGTTTCTAGTATAGTCGAAAATGCTCGCCCAGGTAAACCTTGCGGACTTCCAAATCGGAGGAAAGGACGTCTGGAGTGCCGTCCCGAAAGATGCGTCCTTCTTTGATGATGTAGGCGCGGTCGGTGATCTTGAGAGTCTCGCGCACGTTGTGGTCGGTGATGAGCACGCCGATGTTCTTGGTCTTCAGTTTGACGATGATTTCCTGGATATCGAGGACGGCCAGCGGATCGATTCCGGCGAAGGGCTCATCGAGCAGAATGAAGGAGGGGCGGATGACCATCGAACGGGCGATCTCGAGGCGGCGGCGCTCCCCTCCCGAAAGGGTGTAGGCGGGAGACTTGCGCAACTCGCCGATGCCCAGCTCATCGAGCAGTTCGCTGACCACCTGATCGCGGGCGGCCGGCGCCAGCTCCAGGGTCTCGGCGATGGCGTAGAGGTTGTCTTCGACCGAAAGGCGGCGGAAAACGCTGGGTTCCTGAGGCAGGTAGCTGACCCCCTTGCGGGCCCGCTGGTACATGGGCAGGGAGGTCACGTCCTCGCCGTTGAGTTTGACCACGCCCCTGGTGGGACGGGTCAAGCCCACCATCATGTAGAAGGTGGTGGTCTTCCCCGCGCCGTTGGGTCCCAGAAGCCCGACCACTTCGCCCCGCCTGAGGCCCAGGCTGACATTGTTGACCACCTTGCGTCCGCGGTAGGCTTTGACCAGGTTTTCAGCCTCCAGGCGCGATTCGAACTTGCGGGGCTTCATTGCACCCCCTGCATCTGGAAGCTGTCGTTCTCAACCTGAAAAACCAACACCGCGCCCTCCAGTTTGCGGGTTTTGCCGCTCTTGGGATCAGGCTGATAGAGGCGCACCGGATCGCCCGTCAAGCGGCCTTGGTCGGCGGTCGGATCATAAACCAAGCGTCCGCCCAGCGCACGCCTTCCATCGGCCAGGCGGATCTCCACCTGGTCCCAAGCCTCGATCCTGCGGGAGGTTTGGGGCGCGGAGTCGGCGGCGGAGCCGTTGCCTCCAAGGGAGGCTTGTGAGGGCGGCCCTTGGCTCTCCACGATGTCCATGTTGGGGGCATCGATCTCAAGCTGCCGGCTCTTGAGGAAGACTTCTCCCCGGTACTCGGCCCTCCCTCCGTCGGGATCCAACCTCAGCGTCTGCGAGCGCACCTGGTAAGTCTGCCTCCCGGCCTCGTCGGCCGAGGCCCCTGCGGGTCCCTGGGCCTGGAAGCGGCTGAAGACCTCGTCCTGCAGGCGCAGGCTGCGGTCGGCGCTGGAGAGCAGAATGCGTCGGGCCTGAAACAGGTTGCCGGAGCGCTCAAGCTTGGGCGAGAGGCTGTACTCGACCACTTCCGAGGCCTGATCGATGCGCATCCGTCCCGCCTGCAACATCCAGGGCTCCTCACCTGAGCGCAAGTCGGTGCGGACGTCTCCCAGAGCGGTGATGCCGCCGTCGGCGCGATCGAGGAGGAACTCATCGGCGGTCGTGGTGACCGGCTCTGCCTGGTCTGAGTTGCGGTAAACGAGCCGGCGGCGCTGGGGCGAACTGGCGGCCCGGACCTGGTTGGCGATGGGATGGTAGACCGCCTCTTCGGACATCAGCTCGATGCCGGCAGCCGGGTCGCTGAGACTGAAGAGCCCGGTCTGTACGGCCTTGGCCAACAGTCCGCCGCGGTAGTGCAGGCTCAAGGTGCGGCTGCGGGTCTGGCGTTGTCCCATATCCACGATGACTCCTTCTCCCGCCCATGCCGAAAACGGCTTGCCGTCTTCAAAGCGGAAGCGGATCTGAGGGGCCTGAATGCTGCTTTCTTCTCGGCCCTGGCGGCTGTCGAGGCGGCAGCCGCCGCCGGCTTGCAGGCTCTTTATCTGGCCTTGATCGAACTCCGCCACGAGTCCGTCCTGGGCAGTAAGACGGCGAAAGGTTCCCGAACGGTTCACTTCCAGGCGGGCCGGACCTGCCACCCGGGCCTCTTCCAGTTGCTCCTCCTCGTTCAGACGCAGGTCGATTCGGGAGCTGTAGAGTTCCTCCAGCGACTGCTCGTGTCCCTGGCCCTGGCGGCGCAGGACGGAGACCTGATCTTGCAGCGTGACCGTGCGCATGGACCGTCCGCCGGGCGCGAACTGGAGCAGGAAAACCTGGGACTGAGCCTCGCGGATACGCAGGGGCGGAGAGCGGAAGAGCGTGTCTCCGCGGGCCTCGAGTTGCCGCAACAGCCACAGGTCTGCGCCCTGGCCGCGGGCCGGCGTGGGCCGTCCCACGATCAGGTCGGACTCGAGGTGCTGTTGGCCCTGAGGCGTCTCTTCCTGGTAGACGGCCCTTTGTGCTGGTCGGCCCGCGGACGGCGAGGCGGCCCTCACTTCAAGCCTGAGGAGGCGTCCCGAGGCGGGCTGAAAGGCCATGTCGATGACCTGGCCGGCGAAGGACTGACCAAGTTGGGGTGCGAAGCGTGCCGAGCCCTGACTGAGGATGCGCTCCAGCCGCTGCGTCGAATCCATCCAGACCTCGATGCGGTCGGCGGTCAAGAGGGTGGGCCGGCGGGTGATGCTGGAGTCCCCGGTCAGCTCGACATGGTGGCGGCCGAGGTCGTAAACGGCCTGGGCGGAGGCGACGTCGAGGGGCAGCTCCCGCGAGGGCATGCGCACCTTGAAATCCTCGATCTCGGCTACCTGGGGCTGGATGCGGTAGAGCAGGCGCCGGCCCTCCCCCGAGGCCCGCTGGCGGCTGAAGGAGAACTGCTGATCGATGAGAATCAGTTCCCGCTCCAGGTCGGCCCGCACCTGCTGGGACCGGATGACGGTTCCGTCCACCAGGCGGATTTCCACGTCCTGGCTGAACTCCACGCGGGACTCGCCCACGCGGTAAAGAGCCTTGCGTCCGCGGATGGTGTCGGCCACTTCGCCTTGCGGATTGTAGAGCTCGAGCAGCACCTCCTCGAGTTCATGGCGGCCGTCGCTGCGCTGGATGCTCTGCAGGGCCTGCACGCGGAAAACAGTGCGCCCCTCCTCCTTCTCGGAGTACTCGAAACGGGTGCTTTGGCTTTCGACATCGGGATCCAACAGAGGCTCTTCGACCGCCTCGGGAGTTCCCGGTTGTCTGGAAGTCAGGCTGAAAATGATGGCGGCCAACCCGGCCAGGAAGACCACGGCCAGCCCCAGCCGAATCCAACGTGTGGTTTGCATGGGCCCTATTTATGGTAGCAAATCGCAAGGCCGCAATAACATCGCTCCGACGCACTGAGGGCAGCCGAGGCTTGGGCTGCGCCGATAATTTCTCAGGCATGCAGGTCACGTATGGTGAGCTGCAGGCTCTCCTCGCCCTGAAAGAACTGGCGCCCCAAGGTGAAGGCCAGATCGACCGGACTTCCGGGGGACAGACCTTCGGCGGCCTGGGCGTTCTTCCACCAGATGGCGTCTACCCGCGATCCGTTGCACTGCACCTGAAACTTGAGATGGCGTTCCTTGAGCAGCCACGGTCCCGCCGCCACAGGCATGGCGCGGGAAGCGAACACCGGCGTCGGGTTTCCCACTCCGTAGGGCGCCAAACGCTCTACCTGGCGGCACAGGCCCAGGCTGACCGCCTCGGCCGGCAACTCGCAGGCGATCTTGAGGCGCGGCACCAGGTCTTCATCGTCGAGGTGCTGATCGGCATGGTCGTTGAGGGCCGCGGACAGTTCGCTCAAGCGGGGATCTTCAAGGTCGCTGACCTGCAGCGTGCATCCCACCGCCATGGGGTGTCCGCCGTGGCGTTGGAAGAAAGAGGCGTGGCGGTCGAGGGACTCGACCAGGTTGAAGGGGGTGATGCTGCGTCCCGAGCCCTGGGTGTTCTCGGATCCCACCGAAAGCACCAGCACGGGACGGTGGAAGCGGTCCACCAGCCGCGAGGCCACGATGCCGATGACGCCCCGGTGCCAATCGCGTCCCGCTACCACCAGGAAGCGCTTGCTGAAGTCCTGGGGCCGCTCGGCTACGCGGTCTTCGATCTCTTCCAGGATTCTCTCTTCCTCGCCTCGCCGGGCATCGTTCTTGCGATTCATCTCCTCCACCAGGCGGCGCGCCTGCCGGCGGTCGGAGAGGGCGAACAGATCCACCACTTCGCGTCCGCCGCCCATGCGGGTGACGGCATTGATGCGGGGGGCGATGCGGAATCCCACGTCGCTCAGTCCTACGGGGCCTTCCACCCCGGCGCCCACCAGCAGTTCCTGCAGGCCCAGGTTGTTGGGCCTTTCCAGGCCCTGCAGGCCGTATTTCACGATGATGCGGTTCTCGCCCACCACGGGCACGATGTCGGCCACCGTCCCGATGGCTACCAGCTTGAGGAAATGAGGCAGCACCGTCTCCCGTCCGCTTCGCTGAAAGAGCGCCTGCACCAGCTTGAAGACCACGCCCACGGCCGCCAGATCCTTGCAGGGGTATGAGCAGTCGAAGCGCTTGGGATTGAGGATGGCGTAGGCTTCGGGCAAGGTCTCGGCGGGGGTGTGATGATCGGTGACGATGAGGTCGGCGCCGGCCTCGCGGGCCGCGCGGCAGGACTCGAAGGCGCGGACTCCCGAGTCGACGCTGATGATCAGCGAAAAGCCCTTGAGGGCGAATTCGCGCATGACATCAGGCTGCAGTCCGTAGCCGTCCTCGAGCCGGGCCGGGATGTGGAAATCGACCTTCCCGCCCAGCATTTCCAGGGCCCGCCTCAGCACCACGGTGGAGGTGATCCCGTCCACGTCATAGTCGCCGTAGATAAGGATTTTCTCCTTCTCGCGCAGGGCCCTCTCGACACGCTCCACCACCCGCTGCATGTCCCGCATCAGGAAGGGATCATGCAGGTCCTCCAGCCGGGGATTAAGGAAGGAGCGGGCCTGATCGGGGTCGGCGATGCCGCGCTGCAGCAGCAGACGGGCCAGCAGCCGATCGATATCCATGTCGCGTGCCAGCCTGTCGGCCGCATCGCCGTCCGTCTCGATAGCCTGCCATCGGTATCTCACCCTCAAAGTCTAGCAGGACCACCTGATATCGGCGCCCGTCCCGTCCTCGTCCAGCGGCATCCTTCCTCGGGATGTGGGGATCACGTATACTGGCCGCGTAAGTGTGATCGACGCCTGCGGCAGGCAGTCCTCGGGCCGGAGCGGGCGAGAGAAAGGACTACAGCGACTGTGAAGAAATTCGACGAGTTTGAATCCTTCGCCCGACGACATATCGGCCCCCGGCCCGGCGAAATCGAAGAGATGCTGGAAGCCGTAGGCGCTTCCTCCCTGGATGAGCTGATGGACCAGACCATCCCCCGTTCCATCCGCCTGGAGAGGGCCCTGGAACTGCATCCGCCGCTCACCGAGACGGAGGTGCTGGAAAGAGCCCGCGAACTGGCCTCCAAGAACCAGGTCTGGCGCTCGTTGATCGGACAAGGCTACTACGGGACCATCACGCCCCCGGTCATCCAGCGCAACATTCTGGAAAATCCCGGGTGGTACACCCAGTACACGCCTTATCAGGCCGAGATCGCCCAAGGACGGCTGGAGGCCCTGCTCAATTTTCAGACCGCCGTCAGCGACCTGACCGGACTGCCGGTGGCCAACGCCTCGCTGCTGGACGAGGCCACCGCCGCAGCCGAAGCCATGAGCATGTGCTACAGCGCCAGACGGCGCGGCCAAGGCGAGCGCTTCTTCGTTTCTGAGCGCTGCCACCCCCAGACCGTCGACGTGGTCCAGACCCGCGCTCAGGCTGTGGGCATCGAGGTGGATGTGGGCGATCACGAAACCGTCGAGCTTGACGGCAACTGCTTTGCCGCACTGGTGCAATACCCCAGCAGTGATGGGGAGATCGTCGACTACCGCGGCTTTGCCCGACGGGCCCATGAGGCCGGGGCCCTGGTGGTGGCGGCTTGCGACCTGCTCAGCCTGCTATTGCTGGAGAGTCCGGGGGCCTGGGGCGCCGACGTCGCCGTGGGCAATTCGCAGCGCTTCGGCGTCCCCATGGGATACGGGGGTCCCCACGCGGCTTTCTTCGCCACCAGGGAGGACTACCAACGGCGCATCCCAGGACGCATCGTCGGAGTATCCCTGGATGCCGACGGCAACCCGGCCCTGCGCCTGGCTCTGCAGACCCGCGAGCAGCACATCCGCCGCGACAAGGCCACCTCCAATATCTGTACGGCCCAAGTGCTGCTGGCGGTGATGGCGGGCATGTACGCCGTCTATCACGGACCCGAAGGGCTCTACCGCATCGCTGAACGCGTCCACCGCTACACCTGCATCCTGGCCGAGGAACTGGAAAAGCGGGGAGTGAAGCCGCGCCATCGAGTCTTCTTCGACACCTTGCGTTTTGATCTGGGAGAGGAAGATCGTCAGTCCGTGCTGGAGAGGGCCGCACAGGCGCAGATCAATCTGCGGCTCTACGACGACGGAGTGGGAGTGAGCCTGGACGAGGTCAGCACCACCGAGGAGGTCGCCCAACTCGTCGAAATATTCACGGGCGAGTCCCTCCGGGATCTCGATTCGCGGGCCGCAGAGAGCAGCGTCCCCGAGCGGCATCAGCGCAGCGACGAATACCTGACACATGAGGTCTTCCACCAATACCGTTCTGAAACCGACTTGCTGCGCTACATGACGCGCCTGCAGGGCAAAGACCTGTCGCTGACCCACTCCATGATTCCTCTCGGCTCCTGCACCATGAAGCTCAACGGTACGGCCGAGATGATGCCAATTACCTGGCCCGAGTTCGCCGGACTGCACCCCTTCATCCCGCTGGAGCAGGCCGAGGGCTACCGCGAACTGATCGGCGAACTCGACGAATTGCTCTGCGAAGCCACCGGATTCAGCGCTTTTTCCATGCAGCCCAATGCCGGATCGCAAGGCGAGTACGCCGGTTTGCTGGTCATCCGGGCCTACCACCGCTCGCGCGGCGAGGGACACCGTGACGTGTGCCTGATACCCACCTCGGCTCATGGAACCAATCCCGCTTCGGCGGTGATGGCCGGGTTGCGGGTGGTGGCCGTGCGCTGCGACGACGACGGCAACATCGACCCCGAGGACCTGCGGGCCAAGGTGGAAAAGCACGGCGACAATCTGGCCGCCATGATGATCACCTATCCCTCCACCCACGGCGTCTTCGAGGAGGCCATCCGCGAGCTGATCGAGATCGTCCACCAGGCCGGCGGGCAAGTCTACATGGACGGGGCCAACCTCAACGCACAACTGGGACTGACGCGTCCGGCCGATTTCGGGGCCGACGTCAGCCACCTCAACCTGCACAAGACCTTCTGCATCCCTCACGGAGGCGGCGGTCCTGGCGTCGGGCCCATCGGCGTGCGCGAGCACCTCGAGCCTTTTCTGCCGGGACACCGTTACGCTGCGGTGGGAGGCGGGCAGGCCATCGGTCCCGTAGCCGCCGCTCCCTGGGGATCGGCCGGCATCCTGCCTATTTCATGGGCCTACATCAAGCTCATGGGCACCCGCGGGATGACCGAAGCCACCAAGGTGGCCATCCTCAACGCCAATTACATCGCCAAGCGCCTGGAGGGTCACTTCGACGTCCTCTACAAGGGCCGCAACGGACGCGTGGCCCACGAGTGCATCCTCGACCTGCGCCGCTTCAAGCGCAGCCTGGGAATCGACGTCAACGACGTGGCCAAGCGCCTGATGGACTACGGCTTTCACGCTCCCACGGTGGCTTGGCCGGTGATCGAAACAGTGATGGTGGAACCCACCGAAAGCGAGTCCAAGCCCGAGTTGGACCGCTTCTGCGACGCCATGATCGCCATCCGGGGCGAGATCGCCGAAGTGGAGCGGGGCGCCGACCCCGAAACCTCCCCCCTAAGAAACTCCCCACACACGGCTTTAATGCTGTGCACCGAGTCCTGGACCTTGCCCTACACCCGCGAGCGCGCCGCATTCCCGGCCCCCTGGCTCAAGCAAGCCAAGTTCTGGCCCCCCGTCCGCCGCATCGACAACGTCTACGGCGACCGCCACCTCCACTGCACCTGCCCCACAGTGGAAGAGCTGGTGGAGGCCTGAAGGCAGCCAGCCGTCTCGTGCCCGCGCCAGGATCGCCGCAAGGATGCGCCTCCCACCAGGCCGGGGACGGAGGCGGTCCATTGACCACAGGAGGGGCTGGGCACGCCCGCGTTCAGCGAACCCGGACTTGATCCATAACACAGGCGCTGACCGGCGCTATGCTCGGAGCGGGATTTCGTTATTTGGCTTAGGCCGTCTGGGTGTTTTACCCCAAACGCTTGCCTGGAGTCGCGGGGATGCTGGGTTTTTGGGGGTTTGGGTGTGGCATCGGCGTTGCTACTCCTTCCAGTGCGCATGAACAGAAGGGAAAGGGTGGCAGCCTCATGACTCAAGCGACGACACCTGCTATTTTGAAACGCCAAATCGAGCAGACTCCCGACTACAACCTGCAAAAGCTGGCCAGAGCCATCTTGGCTCAGGCCTTTTCAGACGCTCTCTCTCCCAGCAAGAGGAACCGCGAAGAAGTGCGGGCCGACGCGCTGGAGTGGTTTTTCGCAAGCGATGACTGCGCCGGCAGCTTCGACTGGATCTGCGCCATCCTGGGCCTGGATCCGGGTCCCATGAGGGAATGGCTGCGGCGGCGCAACGCTTATGAACGCGACCGCCGCCTGGCCCGCAAGATCCGTTCTTCGCTGTGCAGAGGAGCGGGATAGATAGATCAAGCGCCGGACTGGCGCTGACGCCACTCATCCAATGTCTCCTGGATGGTTTGGTTCAATGCACGGGCGGGCCGCCAATCGGTGGCCCGCCTTAGTTTTTCAGGATTGCCCACCAGAACCGAGGCCTCTCCGCTACGCTGCCTCTCCTGCCTGCTGTGCACCGTGACCGGACGGCCGATCTCTTCCAGCACCATGGATAGAAGGTCTTTGATGGCGGTTCCCTGTCCCGAGGCCACGTTGTAGATCTGGCCCGGCTCTCCCCGCTCCACCAGCAACCGGTAGGCTTCCACTACGTCCCGCACGTCGAGAAAGTCGCGTATGGGGTTCAGGTTGCCCACTTCCATGGCCGCTTCCGTGGAGGGGTCGACACGTTCCAGCGCGGCGGCTTGGGCGCAGAACTGAGCCACCACGTAGTGGCTGCTCTGCCCGGGCCCGGCGTGATTGAAGGAACGGGCGATCATCACCGGCAGGCCGTAGGTGCCGGCGTACTGCAGGGCGGCGATCTCTGCGGCCCGTTTGGAGGCGGCGTAGGGGCTGGAAGGATGCAGGGGACTGTCTTCGTCGAGTCCTCCCTCGACGTCGGCGGGACGGTAGACGTGTCCGGTGCTGACGATCAGCGTACGGGCTCGGGGGGCCTGCCGGCGGAGGGCCTCCAGCAGGGTTGCCGTACCCAGGGCATTGATCTGGTAGTGAGGCAGGGGATCCTGCAGGGACTTTGAGGGATTGGAGGCGGCGGCCAAGTGGAAAACGGCATCGGGGTGCGCCCTCCCGATCAATTCCAGCAGGCGTCGGAAATCGAGTACGTCGCCCGCCGGAATGTCGTCGTCGAGCGCCTTGGTGCGCGAGGCCAAGCCCGAAACCTCCCAGCCGTGGCGGCGCAGGGAGTCTGTCAAGTAGCGTCCCGCGAATCCCCCGGCGCCGGTGATGAAGGCTCTCATAGTAGTCTTGGGGGCTCCACGCTTGCCGGTTCACAACCGGTCTCCGGCCTTGAGCCTGCGGGCGACCAGTTGCAGGTCGGAGTCGACCATCATGCGCACCAGTTCCTCGAAACTGGTACTCGGCTGCCAGCCCAGTTCGTCACGGGCGCGGGAGGGGTCGGCGATGAGGTGGTCGACTTCGGCGGGGCGCAGCAGAGCAGGGTCGGTCTCGACATGCTGCTTCCAATCCAGATCCGCGTGTCCGAAGGCCGTTTCAACCAGGTGCCGGACGGTGTTGGCCTGACCCGTGCCCACCACGTAATCGGCCGGCTCGTCCTGCTGCAGCATACGCCACATGGCGTCGACGTAATCGCCGGCATAGCCCCAGTCGCGGGCCGCATCCAGGTTTCCCAGGGTGAGCTTACCGGCCAAGCCCAGCTTGATCTTGGCCACGCCGTAGGTGACTTTGCGGGTCACGAACTCCTTGCCGCGGCGGGGCGACTCGTGGTTGAAAAGGATGCCGGAAGAGGCGAAGAGATCGTAGCTTTCACGGTAGTTGACGGTAATGAAATGCCCGTAGACCTTAGCCACGCCGTAGGGGCTGCGGGGGTAGAAGGGCGTCTGCTCGTTCTGGGGGGTCTGGCGCACCTTGCCGAACATCTCCGAGCTTGAGGCCTGATAGAAGCGGATTCCTGGGTTGACGAGGCGGATGGCTTCCAGCAGCCGTGTCACGCCCAGGCCCGTGAACTCCGAGGTCAGAACCGGCTGCTGCCAGGAAGTGGGGACGAAGCTTTGGGCGGCCAGGTTGTAGACTTCCTGGGGCTTGACCTCCTCCAGCAGTTCGATGAGGGAAAGCTGATCGAGAAGGTCGGCCTGGTGCAGTTCGATCTGATCGCGCAGGTGGTCGACCCGCTCGAAGTTCTCGGTGGAGGAGCGGCGCACCATCCCCGCCACGCGATAGTCCTTTTGCAGCAGCAGTTCGGCCAGGTAAGAGCCGTCCTGGCCCGTGATTCCGGTGATGAGGGCAGTCTTCATGAGGCGGACTCAGTTCTCAAGTTGACGCACGAGTTCGCGGGCCAACTGGCTGCGCGCCACGGCGCTGGACTGGTCGGTGTTGACCTCCCATATCAGTTGCTGGGTGTTGCCGTCGGCGTCCTGAGCCACCAAGGCGATGAAGAAGCGCGGGGGATTGTTTTGAACCGGCTGCCATTCCTGGAAGGTCCAGCCTTCGACTTGGCCCTCGCTGAGCTTGAGGGCGGCTTGAGACTGTTCAAGCAGCAACTGATAGGCTTTTTGGGCGTCCTCGGTCTTGCTGGGCGGGGCAATTTCCTCCTGAGTCGGGTTCCGAGGCTGATCGCTCTTTTCCGGGAAGGTGTTGTAGTAGAGGATTTTCTGCTCGCCTTCACCGGCAGTGGTGGTCACTCCCGCGTTCTCGTCTCCACCCAATACAACCACAGGCACCCGAGAGGCGTCGGCCACCACATCGTCGCGCGCCGGGGGCGGCAGGCGCAGGATGCGGTCCTCGCTCAATCCCCGCACGCCTTCCACGGCTCCTCCGATCTGATAAGCCAACTGGCGGCGCGACTGTCCGAAAGTGAGCAGATACATGACGCTGCCCAGCACCACCAGAAGCACGATGACGGTGCCGATCTTCTTCCACATGGGAGCTTCGTAGCTCTCTGCCGTGCGCACCGATCCGGCGGAGCGCTGGCGCAGGGTGCGCGCCTGGCTCTGCAGCAGATAGGGATCGAGCCGCCGGGGACGGCCGGAGTCCTGCTCCGGTCGGCTGGCTTGACTGTCAGGGTTTTCGCTGTCGTGCCTTTCCGTCATTATTTCTTGGCCTCCTTCTGGGCCCGCTCGCGTCCGCGGCGCTTGAGGTAGGCCTGGATCAACTCGTCCAGATCGCCGTCCAGCACCGCGTCCACGTTGCCGATCTCGACCTTGGTGCGGTGGTCTTTCACCAGCCGGTAGGGGTGCAGCACGTAAGAGCGGATCTGGCTGCCCCAGGCGATATCCGACTTGCTTTCCTCAAGCTTGTCCAACTCCTGACGTTTCTTCTCCATCTCGAGTTCAAAGAGCTTCGACTTCAGCATCTTCATCGCCATTTCCTTGTTGCGGTGCTGGGAGCGCTCGTTCTGGCACTGCACGACGATGCCGGAGGGATTGTGGGTAATGCGCACGGCCGAGTCGGTGACGTTGACGTGCTGGCCGCCGGCGCCCGAGGAGCGGTAGGTGTCGATGCGAAGGTCCTTCTCGTCCACCTCGATCTCGATGTCCTCGTCGATCTCGGGCGACACGAAGACTGAAGCGAAGGAGGTATGACGGCGGGCTCCAGCATCGAAGGGCGAGATCCGCACCAGCCGGTGGACGCCGATCTCGGCCGAGAGATAGCCGTAAGCCAGATCGCCGTTGGCCATGAAGGTGATGGACTTGATGCCGGCCTCTTCCCCCGGCTGGTAATCGACCACCTCGGTCTTGTATCCCGACTGCTCGCACCAGCGCAGGTACATGCGGGAGAGCATCTCGGCCCAGTCCTGGCTCTCCGTCCCTCCGGCGCCGGAATGGATGGTGACGAAGGCGTTGGAGTGGTCGTGGGGCCCGGAAAGCAGGGCCTCCAGCTCGGTGGACTCGACTTTCGATTCCAACTCCTCGAGTCCGCCCTGGATCTCTTCTTCGACTTCCTCGCCCTCCTCGGCCAGTTCCAGCAGCGCACCCAGATCCTCCAGAGCGCTCTTGCAGCCGTTGGCCTTCTCCAGAGTGCCCTGCAAGCTGCTGCGCTTGCGCATCACGGTTTCCTGGTCGTCGGAATTGCTCCAGAAGTCGGGGTCGGCGATGGTCTTTTCGATTTCGTCGAGTTGTTTCTGCTTGCCTTCGACGTCAAAGATACTCCCACAAGTGTCCGACCCGCTCCTGCATGTCCTTGTAGCGATCCTGGTACTCTTGCACGGCTGTATCTACTCCTTGGGTTTCCAAAAAAGCGCCGCCGCCAAAGTGAGGGCGACAATTCCTATATTAAGCCATTCGCCCATCCTGGCGTAAGCCGAGAGGCCGAGGGCGCCCTCGACTTCGGTCACCAGCAGGCCTTGCCTGAAGGGCTCGATGCGGTCTTCGATTCGTCCCTGAGCGTCGATGAGCACGGTCAGTCCGGTATTGGCGCTGCGCAGCATGGGACGCTGGGTCTCGATGCTTCTCATGCGCGCCATCTGCAGCAGTTGGTAAGGAGCCGAGCTCTCTCCGTACCAGGAATCGTTGGTGATGTTGACCAGCACCTGGGCTCCCTGGCGCGCCGCCTGGCGGCTGACCTGAGGGAAGATGCCTTCAAAGCAAATAAGGGTGGAGAAGGTCAGAGAGTCGACCTGCCCGACCGTCATCTGGCTGCCGGGAGTGAAGCTTCCCACTTCCTGAACCAAGGGAGAAAAGAAGTACTTCATGACGCCTGCCCAGGGCACGTACTCTCCGAAGGGCACCAGCTTCATTTTGTCGTAGCGGTAGGCGGCTTCTCCATCGGGACCCAGCAAGTGAGCGCTGTTGTAGTAAACGCCGGGACGCTGGGGATCGATGTGGGTGCTGTTGAAGAGCATGGGCATCCCGTAGTTGCGCACCTGGCGCTGCCAGAAAGTGGTGTAGTAGAAGTCGCGTCCGAAAAAGAACGGATTCTGGGCCTCCGAGACGATGAACCAGTCGGCTCCGCGCTGCAGGGCTTCGATGTAGAAAGCCGGCAGCGTTTCAAAGTACTTTCGGGCGTAATGCTCACGGTTTTCGGCCAGCCCCACGTCGGGCTGAACCAAGGCGGCCGTCAGCGAGGACCCCGCAGCCGGAATTCCCAGGTGGGTGCGGTAGGCGCCGTAGAGCAGGGCCGCGGCAAGCAGCCCGGCGGTGAGCGGGGGCAGCAGCCGCGGTCGACCTCTCATCCAGGCCAGCAAGGCGGCGTTGAGGGCCACCAGCAGGAAGGAAATGAGAAAGACTCCGCCGATGTCCGCTGCCATGGGAAGCCAGGGAACGGGAACCTGGGTGTAGCCCAGCAATCCCCAGGGAAATCCTCCCGCCACGAAGTAGTTGCGCCACAGCTCGTTGAGCATCCAGAAGCCGGGCGCGCAGAAGAGGGCCAGGGAGGCCGAGCGTCCGGCGCACCAGCGGGTCAGCAGGGTGAAGGGGGCCATGAGCAGCGAAAGCAGCAGCAGCAAGGCCAGGAAAGCGCCCAAAGCTCCCGCCCGGGGGAATCCGCCGAAGGTCACCAGCACGTTGGGGATCCAGTAAAGCAGCAGGCCCAGGAAAGGGACTGCGAAGAGCAGGTGTCCGGCAGCCGTGCGCTTCCAGGAGGGGCGCCGGATAAGGAAATCGAGCAGGGGGAGCAGGCCCGCCCAGGCCAGGGGAATCAAGTTGAAGCTGGGGAAGGCCAGCGCCAGGGCCAGTCCGCCCAAAGGGAGCGACGCCCACCAAGGCACTCGACGCAGGTGGGCCAGCAGTCTAGATTCCGAGAGGGCTTCATCCTCCACGATCAGTTCTCGTCGGGAAAGCGGGCGCGCTTGACGTAGGTGGCGAACTGGGCGCTCTTGAGCTGCCCCTCCATCCGTTCAGCCTCTGTTCGGGAGGCGTAACGGCCCACCCAGACGCGGTAGAGACTGTCCTGCGAGAAGTCGGGACTGACGATGAATCCCTTGTAGCCTTTGGCGCTCAGTTCACGCATCAACTGCTCGGCGTCTTCCAGCGAAGCAACCGCCCCCACCTGCACCGTATAGCCGGTTTCCAGGGTGGGATCGTCGGCGGGCGGCGAGACCTCGACCGCGGGCGGAGGAGCCTTCGGAGCCTCGGTCTGAGCCGGCGGCTGGAGAGGGGCCTCCTGGGAGGCGCCGGAGCCCTCACCCGAGTCGGATGAACGGCTCTCCGACTGGCTGTCGCCCACCAGATTCTCGTAGAAGTCCAGATCGGGCTCTTCCTCCTCACCTTCTTTGGAGGCCAGGGGTGGCGGAGACTGCGTCTGTGCGGTCTCTTCGGCCTGGGCGCCGACGTAGTAGGTCTTGCCCACCCACACCCCCAGGGCGAAGAGGGCGAAAGAGAAGCCCACCATGAAGAGGTAGAGGTAAAGGGTTTCCCGCGGCTTGAGATTACCCATCGGACTGGTCCTGGTTTCCGTCCTTGCCGGAGTAGGCCTTGGCTATGGATTCGAATCCTTCGATCATGGGCTTGACCATGTCCAGCGGCAGCGGAAAAACGATGGTTGAATTCTGTTCGGCGCCGATCTCGGTCAGGGTCGAGAGATAGCGCAACTGGACGGTAATGGGTTCCTTGGCCATGGTGCGGGCGGCCTCCAGCAACTGCTTGGCGGCCTGGAACTCACCGTCGGCGTGGATGATCTTGGCGCGCTTCTCGCGTTCGGCTTCGGCCTGGCGTGCCATGGCCCGCTGCATCGACTCGGGAAGGTCGACGGTTTTGACCTCGACCATGGAGACCTTGATGCCCCAGGGATCGGTGTGCTGGTCGAGGATCGACTGCAGCCGTTCGTTGAGGTCTTCGCGCTGGCTGAGCAGATCGTCGAGTTCGACCTCGCCCAGCACCGAGCGCAAGGTGGTCTGAGCCAACTGGGAGCAGGCATAGAGGTAGTTTTCGACCGTCACCACGGCGGCGTTGGCGTCGCGCACCCTCAAGTAGACGATGGCGTTGACCTTGACCGAGACGTTGTCGCGGGTGATGACGTCCTGGGGAGGCACGTCCATGGTCACCGTGCGCAGGCTGATGCGCTCCATGCGGTCCAACGGATAGAACACGAAGCAGATACCAGGTCCCTTGGGCGTCGACAAGACCCGCCCCAGACGAAAAATGACGCCCCGCTCATACTCCCGCAGGATCTTGATGGCGGACAGCAGATAAAGAACGATGACGAGTAGAGGAATGGCAAAAATCGCGCCCATAACATGGCCTCCCTTTCCAAGGACTCCGGTTGCAGATTAACATCCGATGGTGACGCTCATCGGCCTTACGTCAGGCTTCGCCTTCGTATTCGACGAGCAGCGTCTGGTGCTTGCTTCCCACCACCCTCACCCGGCTGCCGGCCGGGATGGGTTCGCTGGAGGAGGCGTCCCACCACTCGCCGTTGACGAAGACTTTTCCTCCCCGCGCCGTGATTTCGCTGCGCGCTTGGCCTTCCATGCCCACCAGCGATTCGTCCCCCATGGCCGAGGGCGACTGGAAAGCCTTCAGGGCCAGTCGAAACAGGAAGATGAAGATAGCAGCGAATCCGATGACGACGCCCGCCGCCAACCACATGTTGATCCTCAAAGCCGGAAAAGGACTGTCGATCAAAAGCAACAGTCCCAAGAACATTGCAATTGCGCCCCCGATTCCCAGCACGCCGAACCCCTGCACCTTGACCTCGGCGATGAACAGTCCGATGGCCAGCAGAATCAGCGCCACTCCGATCAGGTTGACGGGCAGCAGGGAGAAGCCCATCAGCCCCAGCAAAAGCGAGATGGCTCCCAGCACCCCGGGGACGATGAGTCCGGGATTGGTGAGTTCGAAATACAAGCCGAGCACCCCGATCACCGCCAGCACCAGCGCCACGTTGGGATTGGCCACGGTGGAGAGCAACTGCTGGCGGTAGGTCTTCTGCACCTGGGTGATGCTCTGTCCCGAGGCGCGCAGGCGTTCCACCTGACCGTTGAAGCGTGACACCTCGCGTCCTTCGAGCTGATTGAGCAGGTCCTCCTCATCTTCGGCGATGAGGTCGATGAGGTTGCCGTCCAGCGCTTCTTGCTCGGTAAAGGAGGCCGCCTCCTCGACAGCCTTGGCCGCCAGCTCGTAGTTGCGGTTGCGTCTCTCCACGATGCTGCGCAAACTGGCCAAGGCGTCGTTCTTCACCTTCTTGAGCAGGACTTCGTTGTCCAGGCCGAAGGGAAAAATGGGCGTGGCGGCTCCGGTGTTGGTGCCGGGCGCCATCACGGCCACGTCGGCGGCCAGGAGAATAAAGAAGCCGGCCGATGCCGCGTGGGTGCCGCGCGGCGTCACATAGCAGACGACCGGAACCTCGGAGTTGAGAATCTCCTGGACGATCTCCTGCATGGAAACGCCCAGCCCTCCCGGCGTGGACAGTTCGATGAGCAGGAACTCGGCCTGTTCGCTCTCGGCTTGCTCGACGGCCCCCCGGATGAATTCGGCGGTGATGGGATCGATCACCCCGTCCACCCGCACCTTGACGATGCCGGCGGCCAGAGGCGATGCGAGCAACATCAAAAGTGCGAATCCCAGCCCGGACCGTCGCAAACGCTTCATACTCCGTAGTCTAGCAAACTCCCCGCCAAACGAGGAAAAGCGGCCTCGGCTATAATCGCAAGCCTGATGATAAGCGTGCTCTTCTTCGCTTCCTTGCGCGATGTGGCCGGGACCTCGCAGCTGCAGCTCGAGTCCCGCGGGCAGCAAACCGCCGAGGAAGTCTTCGCCCGCCTGCTCAAGCGCTTTCCCGGGCTGGCGCCCTACAGGCCCTCCTTGCTGGTGGCCGTCAACGAGGAATATGCCCAATGGCAGCAACCGGTCGCCGACGGCGACGAAATCGCCTTTTTCCCGCCTGTCAGCGGCGGGAGCGGCGCCTCCGCCGCCAAGACTGGGCAGGGATGGGCCGACTTGACGCGGGACGCCATCGATCACCAGGCCGTGATGGATTCGGTGGCCCATGCGGGAGCGGGCGCCGTGGTGACTTTTGACGGCGTCGTGCGCGATCACGCCCGCGGCAAGAACGTCACCTCGCTGGAATACCAATGCTACGAGAGCATGGCCCGCAAGCAGCTCGAGAGGCTTCGCCTGCAGGCCCTGGAAAAATGGCCGCTTCGCGGGGTCTGCGTGGTCCACCGGGTGGGGCACCTGCAAATCGGCGACAGCAGCGTCTTCATCGCCGTCTCCTCGGCCCACCGGGGCGAGGCCTTTCAGGCTTGCCGCTGGATCATCGACACCCTCAAGACCAGCGTCCCCATCTGGAAGAAGGAGCACTACCAGGACGGCGAGACCTGGATCGAGGAGTCGGGCGGATGAAGAAGCTGCGGACCGCCATTCTGACGGTGAGCGACGGGTGCTTTCACGGCCAGCGGGACGATCTGTCAGGGCAGGCCCTGGCTGAAGAAGCCGAGTCGCTGGGATGGGTGGTCAAAGAGCGTCAGACCGTCCCCGACGAACCCGGACAGATTGGGGAGGTTATCCGGTCCTGGGCCGGACGCGACGACCTCGACTTGCTGCTCAGCACCGGCGGCACCGGCCTGGGTCCCCGCGACGTGACTCCGGAAGCCGTCCAGCCCCTTCTGGACAGGACCGCCGCCGGCTTGGCCGAACTGATGCGTGCGGAAGGGCTCAAGAAGACTCCCTTCGCCGCCCTCTCCCGCTCGCTGGCCGGCACCCTTAACGGCAAAGTGGTCCTGTGCCTCCCGGGCAGCCCCAAAGGCGCCCTGGAATCGCTGCAAGCCGTGCAAAAGCTCTTGCCCCACGCTGTCGACCTGGCCCAAGGGCGCACCGGTCACTGAGGCTACCCAGGCTCGTCACCAGTAACTCCTGGAATTACTTTCATACACCTGCCCCCTACATCTCGCGGCGGCCGGAGAAGGCGCGGGAGATGGTGACTTGGTCGGCGAACTCCAGGTCGCTGCCCACCGGGATGCCCTGGGCGATGCGGGTGACGCGCACCCCCAGCGGCTTGATCAGCTTGTTGAGGTAGAGAGCCGTGGCTTCGCCGTCCGAGGTGGCGTTGGTGGCCACGATGATTTCCTTCACCTCGTCGTCGCGCAGCCGCTCGAGCAGACTCTTGACCTTGAGGTCTTCGGGACCGATGCCCTCCAGGGGCTTGATGGCGCCGTGCAGCACATGATAGCGGCCGTGGTATCCGCTGGCCTCGATGGACACGATATTGAAGGGTTCTTCCACCACGCAGATGGTGGATGCGTCGCGGTTGGGATCGGAACAGAAGCGGCAGGGATCGCTGCCGGCGATATTGTTGCAAAGCGAGCACAGCACCAGGTCGTCTTTGAGCCGGATGAGGGCTTCGGAGAGACGCTGGGCGGTTTCGCGGGGCTGGCGGATCAGGTGAAAAGCCAAGCGCTGGGCGCTCTTGCTCCCGATTCCGGGCAATTTCTTCAACTCTTCGATGAGGTTCTGGACCGGGTCGCGGCGTGGATCCATGGCGTGATTGTAGGGTCCAGGTCTGTCGGGCCGCCACCAAGCCCGAGGCCGCGGTCGGCGCCGGGGTGCGTCCTCTGCGGACGCGACTCCCCGTGTTCCCGGAGCGAACCGTTGGCCGACGGGACAACTTAGTGCAGGCCCATGCCCCCCAACATGTCGCTCATGCCTCCCATCTGCTCGGAGACAGCTTCATCGACCTTGCGGGCCGCCTCGTTGACGGCGGCCAGAATCAAGTCCTGCAGCATTTCGGTGTCTTCGGGATCGACCGCCTCGGGATCGATCTTTATCGACTGCAGTTGTTTGGTACCGTCCATGATCACGGTCACCATGCCTCCGCCCGAGGAGGCCTCCATCTGCATCTCGCCCATTTCTTTCTCAAGCTTGGCCTGCATCTGCTGAGCCTGCTTCATCATCTTCTGAAAGCTCTTCATATTCATAATGCTCTTTTACTCCTTCTCGACGATGTACTTGCCGGGAAAGGCCTCCAGGAAAGCTCTCACCTTGGGATCCTTTTCAGGGTCCGCTCCGGCATCGGACGAGTCATCGCCAGCATCATCTTCTCTCAATTCTACGCTTGGGCGCGAGCCCGTGATCTTAGCACAAAGATCCTTCAGTATCCGCCGGTTCTCCTTGCTCCCCAGCATGCGGCCCTGAAATCCGCCTCCGCGGGGAAGGCCTATCACCAGCTTTCCGTCCTGGTAGCGGATTTTCTCGGCGCCCGGAAGCAGGCCGGCCAGATCGGGCTTGCGGTTGCGGACGGCTTGCAGGAGTTGTTGCGGGACTTCGGCGTCCGCGACGGCCGAGGGCGGAGGCGGCTCGTCCCGGGCCTCGGACGCGGGCTCTGGGGGCGCGGGCTCTGGGGGTGCGGGCTCTGGAGGCACAGGACGGGGCTCGCGTTCCGCCGTGGCAGTCCCGCTGCCTCCGCTCACCGAAGGAGCCTGTCCCGAGCGCACCTGTCCAATCACCTCCTCGATGTCGGGCAGGCGCGATAGCTCCACCAGCTTCATCAGGGCGATTTCCAGATGGATGTAAGGACGGTTGTGCCAGCGCAGCTCGTTCTGAGTCTTGGCCAACAGGTCATAGAAGCGGATCAAGTCGATGCCCGAAAAGCGCTTGGCCTGCTCTTCCACCTTTTGGCGTTGGGTATCGGGCAGATGGAGCAGCCGCTCGTCCCAGCCGGCGGCCCGGCAGACCATCAGGTTGCGCACGTGCTGCACCAGTTCGCGGCAGAAGTGCTGAGGGTCTGATCCGCTTTCCAGCAGCGCCTGCATGTGCTCCAGCAAAGCCTTGCGGTTCTGGCCCAGCACTGCATCGGCCACCTCGGCGATCAGTCCCTCGTCCACCACGCCCAGCAGACTGCGGACGTCCTCGTCGGAGATCTCGCTGCCGCCGTAAGAGAGAACCTGATCGAGCGCCGACTGAGCGTCGCGCATGCTTCCCTGCCCCTCGTTGGCGATGGCCCGCAAAGCATAGTTTGAAATTTCGATGCCTTCGGCCTTGACGATATCCTTGAGGCGCTGCAGGATCTCGGCGAACTGGATGGGCTTGAATTCGAAGTGCTGGCAGCGCGAGGTGATGGTGACCGGGATCTTGTGGACCTCGGTGGTGGCCATCACGAACTTGACGTGTTGAGGAGGCTCTTCCAGGGTCTTCAACAAGGCGTTGAAGGCCGCGTTGGAAAGCATGTGCACCTCGTCGATGATGAAGATCTTGAAGCGGTCGCGGGAGGTGCCGTAGCGGACGCTTTCCCTCAGCTCGCGTATGGAGTCCACGCCGGTGTTGGAAGCGGCGTCGATCTCCTGCACGTCCACCGAGTTGGAGGCCGCGATCTCCTGGCAGGACGGGCACTTTCCGCAGGGCTCCGGCGAGAGCCCTTCATGGCAGTTCAAGGCCTTGGCCAGGATGCGCGCCGTGGTGGTCTTGCCCACTCCCCGCACGCCTGAAAAGAGAAAAGCGTGAGCGATGCGTCCGCTTTCGATGGCGTTCTTCAAGGTGCGGGTGACCAGGCGCTGTCCCACCACTTCGTCGAAGGTCTGGGGACGGTACTTGCGGGCAATGACCTGATAGGACATGTGAGGCGGCGGTTTCTTTCACAGGACAGCGACCTGGCGGGGCCGTCCTGGCTGGGGCTCTAGGTTGCCGTCGCGGCCTTCCAGCACACCCGGCCGGAAAGGAACACGAGGCGGGTCAGGCCCCGGGGAACCTGCGGCACACGCGCGGAACCCCTTAATGCTGCTTCCTTCCGGACCTGACATGGTTCGAGGGGCGCGTTGCACAGGACCCGGAGCCTGTCAATCGCTTCGAGCGAGAGTCCATCATAGCACAGGGTCCCAGCCGAGCACCCCGCCCCCAAGCTAGTTTTCGACGTATGCGGAGACGATCTGAAACAACTGCTCGGCGGCCAGGCGATTGCCCTCGGGATTCCAGTGGGAATCTGCCGGAAGGTAAAGCTGCCGCCCCTCTCGGCGCGCCTGCCGGAAAACTGCGGCGAGGTCGTGAAAATCGATGCCGTGACGGTGGCAGAACTCCTCCAGCAGCCGCTGGGCGCGGGTCCACTCGAAGCGTTCATCGGGCAACTCGAATCGCTGCAGCATTTCCCGGCGCAGCGACTCGTCGATGTGCCACTCGGCCGGATAGGCCACCACTACGAGGGGAATGTCGCGCTGCCCGAGTAGCGATTTCATCTCCTCCAGGGCCCCCAGGATATAGTCGACATAAGGATCGAAGATGGCCGCCCGCTGCCGGTCGGCGAACTGGACCTGATCATGAATCAGCTCGAGGTAGGCGCTGCGAGCCATGCTGGGCGGAAGAGACGCTGAAGGAGCGCCAGGCTCGGTCCGGCCCGCGGGGGCGGCCTTCACTCGGGCGGGCTTCACTGGGGCGGGCTTCTCTTGCTCCCCTTTCGGAGCCTCGGCTGCCGTCTTCGGATCCTTTTTCTCTTTGGCCGCCTCCTCCTGCTCCCGCTGGATGCTCCTCTGGTTGCGCCAGAGGACGTATTTTTCACCCAGGAAGGAAAAGAAGCGGCTTCTGAAGAGGACCGGCCGGCCCCACAGTTCAAAAAAGAAGTCCTGATCGGTGTTGTAGTCGACGAAGGTGCCGCCGTAGGCCACCCGGCGGCGTTGCGGGCGGCCGTCGAAGAAATCGTTTCCCGTGTAGAAGCCCAGCACCACCAGGTCGGGCTGGTAGAGCAGCCCGAACTTCTTGAGCAGGGCCAGTTGTTCGGCGGTGTGCGTCATCGGATATCCCGCCGCGATGACCTCCACCCGTCCCTGGCCGTAGGTCTTCTCCAGTTGCTCTTCGAGGACGTTGGTGCAGTTGTCGACGGGGCCGCCGGCCCAATTGAAGGAATCGCTCAGGACCAGCACCCGGAAAACCCCCTCCGGCGCCGGGCGCGAATAGTCACGGTCATTGAAGCCGAACTCGTTGGCGCGGGCGTTCCCGTAGCGAGCGTGAGGACGCACCTTGAACCCCAGCTCAGAGTCGTAAACATAGAACCGGTCAGGAAAAAAGAAGTCGGGAAAAGCCAGGAAGATGCCTTCCAGCAGCAAGAAGGAAACACCCGCCGCGACCGCCACCTTCAAGCCCGTCCGCAGCAGCTTCTTCCATCGGCTCATCACCTGCCGGATTCTAGCACGGCCGATGATCGCTCAGCGGCGGCGCACTTGACGAGAGGAGGCTCGATTGGGTCTAATAGCAGGCTCCACAGCGGAGGAGTAGCGAAGTGGACGTAACGCGCCCGACTCGAAATCGGGTTGTCAGGTGATGAGCTTGGCACGTGGGTTCGAATCCCACCTCCTCCGCCATCGCAAGCCGGCCTGAAGGAGAGGTGTCCGAGTGGCCGAAGGAGCACGCTTGGAAAGCGTGTGTGGGGGCAACCTCACCGAGGGTTCGAATCCCTCCCTCTCCGCCATTCTCCTCTTGATCCATATCTGTGGGTGTTCGGGGGGTGCCTGAAGATGCCTGTCCCCGCGTCGGCGAGCTTCCCCGTTTCAACTCAATTCTTCACTCCTCAAAGCATCCCGCATGGGCTTGGGGCTCTGTCATGGCTGGCTGCTATTCTTCAGAGGTCATTTGAAGGCAGGACGGACCTATGTCGATTGTCGCAGAACCAGTCGTACCGAGAGAGGACAACACAGCGGAGTCGCTGGAGGCGTTGCTTGAGGCCAACCAGTACTACCGGAACTCGCCATGGCCAGCGCCTTTTGATTCGACGCTGCACAGACTCCATCTGGGCGATGCCAGGGACTTGACTTGGGTCGACGACGCCAGCGTGCACCTGGTCGTGACTAGCCCTCCTTATTGGACTCTCAAGAAATATCGCGACATCGAAGGTCAGTTGGGCGACATCGGCGACTATGAGAAGTTTCTTGACCAACTCGACGAGGTTTGGCGAGAGTGCATGCGCGTTCTTGCTCCTGGAGGACGGATTTGCTGCGTGGTGGGGGATGTCTGCATACCGCGCCGCCTCGATGGTCGGCATCGGGTTATGCCCTTGCACTCCGATATTCAGGTACGGGTACGCAAGCTAGGACTCGACTGCCTGACCCCTATCATCTGGCACAAGATCGCCAACGGCGTGACCGAGGTCAAAGGGAATGGTGCGGGCTTCTATGGAAAGCCCTATC
>DATIPQ010000059.1 GCA_035471785.1 Acidobacteriota bacterium | reverse complement strand
GGAATCGTCCTTCACCTCGGTTCGGGCAGGCTGGTCCTCAAGGACCGCAGCCTGGTCGAGGGCGCTCTCTGGATGTCGAACCTGGACACCCAAGCCGATCCCCTTCGGGAAGGGCCGGTGCATCTGGAGATGGAGGACGAGGGCCGGATCGTTTATAACGCGGAGGCCGTTGAAGATGCCCTGGCCGGCTTGCCGCCGACACAGTTGCAGTGGCGGATCATTTTTCCGGAAATGTCGCCCTAGGGCCACCAGGTGGCCAACAAGTTCACACACGGGTCAAGTTTCGGCGACGGCGGTGAAAGCTCAATTGCCCTCGGCGCTATGAGGCAGCTCGCTAGACCTGGATAATGGACTCGTGTTTCTGGCAGAAATCCCCATGGATTCTGCCGGTTAACGCTATAATGGAGGACTATGATGCGCATTTTACTAGCTTTCTTGCTGGCCATCCCGGCCACGGGATCTGTCCTGAGCGAGACCTGGCAGTCCGGCCAGTCCCAACAAAACCCCCAGCAGGAGCAGGAAAAGAAAGAGGAGAAGAAGCAGGAGGGGCAGCAGGCATCCTCCCAGCAATCTGCTTCCAAGCCCTCCCTGGTGGAAATCGCCAAGAGGACGCGTGAACAACGCGACAAGACCGAGCGTCCGGTGCTGATTTACACCAACGCTGTGATCGAGAAGAGCGAAGGCGGACGCGTGGGCAAGACGCAGGCTCCCCCGCCTCCCGCCGACCCGCAAGCCGGCGAGGGAGAAGCGGCCGAAGGCCAGGAAGAGGGCGGCCAAGAGGATCCTGAAGCCGTCTTGAACCAGTTGCGCACCGACATTCAGTCGGCCCGCCTCAACTACGTCACCGCCGTCAACCAGCATCAGGTGGTCCAGCTTTCCATCAATGAGCTGCGCAACCGCTACCTGCGCGAGTCGAATGTCGCCGCCCAGCAGAAATGGCAGGCCGATTTGGCCGCTAAAGCCCAGGAGCTGAGCGAACTGGAACGCAGCATCCAATCGGCCCGAGCCGCGCTCGACGAACTGCGTTCACAGGCCCGCAGCGCCGGCATGGAACCTGGCGAACTGCGCAACCTGATGGGCGAGTTGCCCGAGCCCAAGCGGATCGTCGATCAATAACCCGGCGCCGCTCTCAAGTTCCGCTCTTCTCTGCCACATGAAGGCAGGCTACGCCGCCCATCAGTAACTTGTGGCGGACGTGACGGAATCCGCATTCCTCAAGCAGGGCCTTCAGTTGCCGCGGACCCGGGAAGTCCGCCACCGAGGTGGGCAGGTAGGTGTAGGCGAAATCGTCCCCGGAGATGAGGCGCCCCACGCGGGGCAGGACGTGGTTGAAATAGAAAAGAAAGAAGTGTTTGAAGACCGGCAGGCGAGGCTGTGAGCATTCCAGCACCGCCAGCGCCCCGCCCGGACGCAGGACCCGCAGCATCTCTTTCAGTCCCGCCGAATAGCTCTCCAGGTTGCGCAATCCGAAGGCGATGCTGACCGCCGTGAAAGACTCGTCGGAAAAAGGCAATCGCAAGGCGTCGCCCTCGGCAAAACGTACCCGCCCCTGCAACCGCCTGCGCCGGGTCTTGGCCGCCGCCCGCACCAGCATCGGGTGGGTGAAGTCGCATCCCACCACGGCGCCGTAGCGGGAGAGGCCCAGGGCCAGGTCGCCGGTGCCCGTGCACAAATCGAGCGCCGGGCGGTCCTGGCGAAGGTAGGGGCGCAAGCGACGGGCCGTCAGCCAGCGCCACCAGATATCGGTGCCCAGAGAGAGGGTGTGGTTGAGCAAGTCGTAGCGGTGGGCAATGGCCCCGAACATACTGCGGATCTTGCCCGGTTCCTTGCTCACCTGCACGGCCCACTCCTCCTTTTGCGCTAAAGGGGCGCTTCGCCGCGGATGAGGTCTTGAAAGGACTCCCGCCGCCGGATGACTTCCCAGTCCTTGCCGCGCACCATCACCTCGGCGACCCGGGGCCTGGAATTGTAGTTGCTGGAAAGGCAGAACCCATAAGCCCCCGCATGCAGCACGGCTGCCAGGTCGCCTCTCTGATAATCGGCCACCAAGCGGTCGCGAGCCAGAAAATCGCCGGTCTCGCAGACCGGCCCCACGACGTCGGCCACGATCTCGCCAGGAGCCTCGGCTACCGGCACGATCTCGTGGTAGGCCTGGTAAAGCGCGGGACGCAGCAGGTCGTTCATGGCTCCGTCCACCACCACGAAGTGCTTGTCGTTGTTGACCTTGTGGTAGATGACCCGGGTCAGAAGGGCCCCCGCCTCTGCCACCAGGCAGCGTCCCGGTTCGAGCACGATCTTGTAGTCGCCCCGCTCACGGGCCAGCACGTCGGCGTAGCGGTCGAGTTGAGGACGTGCCTGCATGGGCTCGTAGGGCACCCCCAGCCCGCCTCCCAGGTCGAGATGGCTGACCTTGAATCCCTGCTGCTTGAAACGGCCGGCCAGCGCCTTCATGCGCCGGAACGACTCGATGAAGGGCTGCATGTCGAAGATCTGGGATCCGATGTGGGAACCGAGACCCACCACCTCCAGTTCCGGATGCCCTTCCAGTGAGCGGAAGACCTCGCTGACTCGGCTGACGTCGAGCCCGAACTTGTGGCGCCTCAATCCGGTGGCGATATAGGGATGGGTCTGGGCGTCCACGTCGGGATTGAAGCGGAAGGAGATGCGGGCCCGCTCCCCCCTCTGACGCGCCAACTGCCCAATCAGCTCCAGTTCCGGAATCGACTCCACGTGGATGCTGAACAGGCCTGTCTGCAGGGCCATCTCCAGCTCCGGGCGGGTCTTGCCCACGCCGCTGAATATGACCTTTTTCGGATCTCCGCCCACGTGCAGCACCCGCTGCAGCTCGCCTCCGGAAACGATGTCGAATCCGCTGCCCTGCCGCCGCAGCAAATTGAGTACGGCCAGGTTGGAATTGGCCTTGACGGCGTAGAAGAGAGTCGCCTCGGCCCCGGCAAAGGCATCGCGCAGACGCCCAAAGCCGTCCATGATCGAGGCTTCGTCGTAGACATAACAGGGGGTCGAGACTTCTTCGGCCAATCGGCGCAGATCGACGTCCTGACAATGCAAGATCCCCTGGCGATAGGAAAAGGCGGACGGCAAGCTCACGGCAGGGCATGTTAACACGCCGCTTTACTGGCGAGGAGCGCCTGAGCGGATGCAGGTATAAACTGGAATCTGCTAGAATTCCGGCTTTTGCCATGAGCGTCCGCATTCCATTTATCGACTTGTCACCCCAGACCCGCGCGGTGGCCGACGAATTCGTCTCCGCCGTGCGTCAATTGACCCTTGAAAACCGCTTCATCGGCGGCCACCCCGTAGAGACCTTCGAACGCCGCTTCGCCGAGTTCTGCGGCGCCGCACATTGCGTGGCCCTCAACAGCGGAACCGATGCGCTGCGCTTCGCCCTGCTGGAGGCGGGCGTTGGAGCAGGGGACGAAGTGATTACTTCTCCCTTTACTTTCATCGCAACTACTGAAATCATCTCGCAGATTGGAGCCCGTGCGGTGCTGGCCGACGTCGATCCCCGAACCTACAACCTCGATCCTCAGGCCATGGAATCGCGGATCACCTCCAGGACCAAGGCTATCCTCCCGGTGCACATCTTCGGTCTGGCGGCGGACATGGAAAAGCTGCATTTTGTAGCCTTGCAGAACGGCTTGCGGGTGATCGAAGACGCCAGCCAGGCCCACGGCGCGGAAATCGCGGGCCAGAGGGCCGGCACCTTCGGACGCTCGGCCGCCTTCAGCTTTTACCCCACCAAGAACCTGGGAGCCTTCGGCGACGCCGGAGCCCTGACCTGCAACGATCCCGAAACCGCCGACCACGTGCGCCTGCTGCGCAATCACGGGCAGGACGGCTACTACACCCACCGCTTCGAAGGCTACAATTCGCGCATGGACGCATTGCAGGCCGCTCTGCTCATCCTCAAGCTCGAACACCTTGAAGGCTGGATCGAAGAACGGCGCCGGATCGTCTCACTCTACCGAGAAGGACTGCAAGACCTGCCCCAGATTTGCTTTCAGAGCGAGCCCCAGCGCTTTCGCCATTGCTACCACATCGCGGCCGCGCTGGCCGAGCGGCGCGACCAACTGATCGAGGCGCTGTCGGAAAAGGGCATCGAAGCCAAAGTCGTTTATCCCATTCCTCTTCACTTGCAGCGAGCTTGCGCCCGCTGGGGTCACCGCAAAGGAGACTTCCCGGCGGCGGAAAAAGTTTCTGACAACGTTATCTGCTTGCCGGTCTATCCCGGACTGGCGGAAAGCCGTGTGCATGAAGTTGTCGAGGCCGTGCGGGAGTTCTATGCGGGATAAGTGGATCAGGGTCTTTTTGGGCCTGGGCATCGTGGCTTCCCTGGCCTCCATCTTCGTGGCCAACATCCTGCTCTTCGTGGCTCTGTTGCTGTGGATCGCCTACAGCCTCAGCCATCGCAATTTCCGTCTTATTCTGCCCGGCTTCGCCTGGCCTTTTTTCGCCTACGCCCTCCTCACCATCGTCTCGATGGCCTTTTCGGCACATCCGCTGATCAGCGCCATCAACCTCAAGAAGCTGCTCTTGTTTTCTTGCGTCTTCCTTTTCGTCACCATGCTCAAGCGGCGCGACGTGAAGATGATCTTTCGGGGCGTTTACGCCCTCTTGGCCGTCAGCGCCTCCTTGGCCATCCTGCAGTACTTCTGGCTTCTGGAAGTGGGACCGCTCAACCGCGTGCGGGGGCTGATGAGCCACTGGATGACCTTCTCGGCCCAGTTGATGATGGGCATCGTCTCCATCCTGGCTCTGCTGGGCCTCTACATCGCCCGTCATCCCAAGCGCAACCGTCTGCGCGACGTCCTCTGCCTGCTCACCCTGGTCTTGATGTCGCTGGCGCTGATTCTCACCCAGACCCGCAACGCCTGGCTGGGGACGGCTTTCGGCGTGCTGCTGGTGGCGGCGGTCTACGGATATCGATTCGGACTGCCCAGCCGGCGCACCGCCCTGCTGAGAGGACTCTACGGGCTGCGCTGGACGCTGGCCGTCGTATTGGTGATGGGCCTGACCGTGATGCTGATGCCGGCCCGTTATCAGGAGCGACTGCGGGCCGGATTCGACCCCGGGGACTACACCACCAGCATCCGCATCGAGCTGCTCAAGACGGGTTGTAACATGGTCTCGGAGCATCCCCTGACGGGCGTGGGGCCGCGCATGATTCCCGACGTCTATCCCCGCTACGCCACCCGCGATTTTCCGCCTGAGGCCTACCAGCACCTGCACAACTGCTACGTCCAGATCGCGGCTGAATCGGGCCTCCTCGCCCTCCTGGCGTGGCTCACCATGTGGGGGGTGTTGGCCGTCTCTTTGCTGCACATGGCGCGCCGCGCCGGGGACGACCGTTTTCTCTTCTTCGCCTCGGTTTCAGCACTGACCAGCCTGGCCGCCTTTCTCGCGGCGGGCCTCTTTGAATATAATTTCGGCGACTCCGAGGTCGTTATCCTGCTTCTTTTCTTGATCGCATCGCCTTATGCCGTCCAGCAAGATCCCGACAGCCCGCAAGCTCCAGCGCAGGCTTAGAATCGCCTTGCTGGGCACCCGCGGCATCCCCGCCAACTACGGCGGATTCGAAACCTTTGCCGAGGAACTTTCCCGGCGCCTGGTCAAACGGGGCCACAAAGTGACCGTCTACGGACGCTCCCACTACGTCGACCCCAAGCTGGAGAGCTACCGCGGCGTCGACTTGCGGGTGTTGCCATGCGTCCGCCACAAGTACCTGGAGACCGTGTCTCACACCGCCCTGAGCGTGCTGGACGTCCTCTTTCGGGGTTTCGACGCGGTGCTCGTATGCAACGCCGCCAATGCCGCCGTGTGCTGGATTCCCCGCCTGGCCGGATGTCGCGTGGCCCTCAACGTGGACGGCATCGAGCGCAAGCGGCGCAAGTGGAACTGGGCCGGACGCGGCTACTACCGACTCAGCGAATGGCTGGCCGCTCATCTTCCCGTCCAGGTTGTCACCGACGCCCGCGCCATCCAGGACTACTACCTGAAGACCTATTCCTGCTCTTCCACCTTCATCCCCTACGGAGCCCAGGCGGCCCGGGCCGAATCGCGAAAGACGCTGCAAGAGCTGGGTCTGGAGGCGGGACGCTACCTGCTTTACGTCAGCCGCCTGGAACCTGAGAACAACGCCCACTTGGTCTTGCAGGCCTACAAGCTTTCCGGGCTCGACTTGCCATTGGTTCTGGTAGGCGACGCTCCCTACAGCCAGGAGTACATCGAGGGACTGCGGCGGCAAGTCCGCGGGGCCAACGTGCTCATGCCGGGGGCCATCTACGGAGAGGGCTACCGCGAGCTGCTTTCCCACTGCCTTTGCTACTTCCAGGCTACCGAGGTGGGGGGCACCCATCCGGCTCTGATCGAGGCCATGGGTACGGGAGCTCTGGTGGTGGCCCACGATACTCCCGAGAACCGCGAAGTGGCGCAGGAAGCGGCCCTGCTGCTCTCCTTCCACGAGGTGGAGGCGCTGGCCGCCAGGATGCGCGAGGTGGCCGAGGATCCGCGGCGCTACGGACACCTCAAGGAAGCCGCCCAACGGCGCGTCCGCCGCTGCTACGATTGGGAGGTGGTCACCGATCAATACGAGGCGCTGCTGAGCGGGGCGGCGGGGGAGGCGGACTCATGAAGCGTCCGCTGGCCATCGCCGTCAACTTCTTCTCCAAGCTGCTGCGCCAGCGCGACCTGGTGGTGAACTTCGCCGTCCGCGACCTGCGCTCGCGCTACGTGGGTTCGGCCATGGGATTCTTCTGGGCCGTAGTGCACCCCCTGGCCTTGCTGGTCACTTACTCGCTGGTCTTCTCGGGCATCCTCAACATCCAGCTCGACAAGTATCCCCAGATCAACGACAACTTCGCCATCTTTCTCTTCTGCGGACTGCTGCCCTTCCTCTACTTTCAAGACACGCTGCTGAGGGGATGCGAGTCGGTGGTGCAGCAGAGCAATCTGCTGCGCAAGACCGCCTTTCCCTCCGAGATTCTGCCTCTCACCATCGTCCTCTCCAACCTGGTCACCCACCTCTTCGGACTCGCCATCCTGCTGGCCTTCCTGCTCTACTTCGGGACCCTGGGCTGGACGCTGCTCCTGCTGCCGCCGGTGCTGCTGCTGACCGCGGTCATGTGCCTTGGACTGGGATGGATCGCGGCAGCCTTGCAGGTCTTCTTGCGCGACACCCTGCAATTGCTCACGGTGGGACTCACTTTCTGGTTCTGGCTCACCCCCATCTTCTACCGCATGGAGGACGTGCCCGGCTGGCTGCGTCCCTGGCTGGGCGCCAATCCCATGCGCTTCGTGGTGGACGCCTACCGCAGCATTCTGTTGGAAAACACCCCGCCCTCAGCCGATACCTTGTTGGCCCTGACGGCCTGGTCGCTGGGAGCCTTCCTGCTGGGAGGATTCATCTTCCGCAACACCAAGCGCGACTTCGTCGACGTCATCTGAGATGCTTCGCGCTTCGAACTTCGGTAGAGTTTCAAGGACATGAACGCGGCGGCCAAGGGCACCATCGAGATCCACGGACTGGGCAAGGAATACCCCATTTACCGCTCCCCCAGCCACCGCTTGCTGGAACTGCTCAGCCTGGGACGTCTCAAGCTGCACGGAGGCCACTGGGCCCTGCGCGACGTGGATCTTTTGGTGGAACCCGGAACCACCCTGGGCATCGTGGGACAGAACGGGTCGGGCAAGAGCACCCTGCTGCAAATCGTGGCCGGCATCTTCAATCCCACCCGCGGCGTCTGCCAGGTCGACGGCACGGTAGCGGCCCTGCTTGAACTGGGCGCCGGCTTCAATCCCGAGTTCACGGGACGCGAGAACGTCTACATGAACGCCGCCATTCAGGGCCTGACGCGCCGCCAGGTGGACGCCCGCATGGACGAAATCCTGGCCTTCGCCGAAATCGGCGACTTCATCGAGCGTCCCGTCAAGACCTACTCCTCGGGAATGTTCCTGCGCCTGGCTTTCTCGGCCGCCATCCACGTCGATCCCGACATTCTGCTGGTAGACGAGGCCCTGGCGGTGGGCGACCTCATCTTTCAGCACCGCTGCATCAACCGCATCCGCCGCATGCGCGAGGCGGGCAAGACGATTCTCTTCGTCAGCCACGACCTCTCGGCCATCACCAAGTTCTGCGACCGGGCCATTCTCATCGACCGCTCGCGCAAGCTGCTCGATTCCTCCCCCGAAGCCGTGGTTCACCGCTACCAGGAGTTGATCTTCGAACGCGAGCGGCGCATGGCGGGGCGCGGCGAGGACTTCATCGAGGTCGATCAGGACGCCTCCCTGCCCGTCGTCGACAGCATCCCCCACATCCACAACCGTTACGGAGAAGGGGGAGCTGAAATCACCGGCGTCATCCTCCACTCTCCCGACGGCAAGGTGCTCAACAGCCTGAGCGCCGGAGACGACGCGGTGCTGCTGGTTTCGGTGCGCTGGACAAAGTCCTGCCCGAACCCCATCGTCGGATTCACGGTGCGCGACCATCACGGGGTCGAGATCTGCTCCTCGAACACCGGCTACGAGGACCTTCATCTGCCCCCCCTGCAGGCCGGCGAACTGATCACCGTTGGCTTTCACATCCACCTCCCCCCCATGCGTCCCGGCAGCTATTCCATCTCTCCCGCCGCCGCCGCCGGCAACATCTGGGAGCACACCATCGAAGACCGCATCGAAAACGCCTACATCTTTAACCTGCTTGACACGGGGCTGGTCTACGGTATGATGCGCTGGCCGGTGGAAGTCACCTTCCGCAGCCACAACGCCGCCCATCTCAAAGAAGGAGCCCCGCAATGAAGACAGGAACGAGGATCGCTCTCTTGCTGCCGCTGCTGCTGTGGACGGCTGTCCAGGCGCCGGCCCAGGACATGCCTGCGGCCTCGCTGGACGACTCGCAGGTAGGGGAAATAGAGAGCGAGATCCGCCGGGCCATGATCGCCGGCAACATACCCTCCATGACGGTAGCCCTGGTGTCGGGGGAAGAGGTCGTGTGGACGGGCGCCTACGGCTACTCCAATCTGTGGGCCAGGACGCCGGCCGTCACTTCAACCGTCTACCTTATCGGATCGACCTTCAAGAGCATGTCGACGGCCGTCCTGCTGGGCCTCATGGAAAAGGGCAAGTTTCAGCTCGACGATTCCGTTTCCCAGTACTTGGGCGAGGGCATCTCCATCCGCGGAGAGGATCCCGGCAATCCCGTCACCTTCCGTCATCTGCTCACCCACGTCTCGGGTCTCCCCGGCGACTTCGGCGCCCACGCCGTTTGGGGCGACACCGTTCCCGATTCCATCGAGGACTACCTTAAGGAGAAACTGCGGGCCGAGACTCCGCCGCTGGAAAAAGTCGTCTACTCCAACATGGCCTACACCCTGATCGCCCACTTGGTGGAAGAGATGACGGGGCGCGATTACCGGCGCTACGTGCAGGAGAGGTTGTTCGATCCGCTGGAGATGAAGAATACCGTCTTCATTCCCACGCCCTCGGTCGAGGAGCGCCTGGCCATTCCCTACGCGCTCGGCGACGACGGCGATCACGTCCCCACCCCGCGGCTCAAGGCTCAGGTGTGGCCGGCGGGCATCGTCTACGGGACGGTAGAGGATCAGGCCCACTGGCTCATTACCGTGCTCAACGGCGGACGCTACAAGGACAAGCGCATCCTGGCCGAGTCCACCGTGGAGGAATCGCTGCGCCGCCAGTGGGACGAATTCGCGGGTCCCATGCACGAGGGATGGGGAGGCGAGACGGGCGGCTACGGACTCACCTGGTGGACCAGCCGGCAAGGCGACGAACGCATCTTCGCCCACAGCGGAAGCGTCCCCGGCTACACGGCCTTCCTGCAAGGAAACGCCGACCGCCGCCTGGGAATCGCCATCCTCAGCAACGGCCACCGATCCCACCGCCACCTGATAGCCCTGTCAACCCGCGCCTTGCAGATCCTGGCCCAGGAATAGCGTCACCTTGATTCGCCGCAAGGATGCGCGTCCCACCTTCCGGGCACCAACCAGCCTTCAGAAGGGAAGCAGTAGGAGCCTGGGGGAAGCGAGCCGCCTTGCAGGGAGCAAATCGCCTCCAAGGGCCGAGCGGAATCATGCCTGGTGGGAGGCTCATCCTTGCGGCGAATGTCGATCTGCAGCGGAAGGGCAAGCTGCAGCTCGCCGGCACCAAGCCCCCTACTCCTTCCCCAACCTCCCATAGCGCTTGAGAATCTCCTTCACCTTATCCAGCGGCAGAGCCTCGATCCGATGACCATCCCGCCCCTCGGTGGTCCGGGCCATGAAGAGCGAGTTGTAGACAGCCTCCTCAGTAGCCTCTTTAACCGCCTGAAAGAGGGGAGAGGTATCCCGGTTCGCCACCTGCGGCACCTGGCGGACGCGCTCTAGAGGCGTCTCGCCCGCGCCTTGATAGGGAATACGCAGCCCAGGATGGCTGGAAAAAGCAATCACGTAGTCGCCGCTGCCGTTGGTGGAGGGACTGCCGGTTGTTCCCAGGCCCAGCATGGCCCGCCGCGCCAGCCGCTTGAGGTTGCGCACGCTCAGCGGCGCGTCGGTGGCCACCACGATCATGCAGGAACCGTCCGGCGAGTCCTGGCGGGCGCGCTCAAGCCCGTTGCGCATGTAGTAGCGCCCCAGTTCTCGCCCCACCGGTGTGCCGACGATCTCCAGAATCCCCCCGAAATTGCTCTGCACCAGCACGCCTACCGTCCAGCCTCCCATCGACTCGGGCAAGACCCGCGACGAAGTGCCGATGCCGCCCTTGAATCCATAGGTGATGGTGCCCGTCCCGGCGCCCACAGCGCCCTCTTCCACTGCCCCGCCCGAGGCCGACCGGATAGCCTGAAACACTTCTTCACGCCCCACCGGACGGCTGCGTAAATCATTCAGGTAGCTGTCGTTGGTCTCCCCCACAAGCGGATTCACCGAATGCACATCCTCCATCCCCGGCAGGCCCAGCATGTAGTCGAGGAGCGCGTCGGCCACCTTGGGGACGTTGAGCGTCCCGGTGAGCAGGATCGGGGTTTCCAGGTTCCCCAACTCCTCCACCTGGGTCGTCCCCATCAGCTTGCCGAACCCGTTGCCGACATGGACAGCCGCCGGAACCTTCTCAAGAAACAGGTTTCCGCCATGAGGCAAAATGGCCGTAACTCCGCTGCGTACGTTATCTCCCCGCCGCAGGGTAGCGTGCCCCACCAGCACCCCGTCCACATCGGTAATGGCGTTATGCTCCCCCACAGGCAGCACCCCCACCTCAACCCCCATCTCCCGCACCCGCATCCGCTCAGCCGGCTCTTGGCTCATCAGCGCCGAACAGAACAAAATCCCAACCGCCAGCAAAACCCCCATATCACCGCGTTTCATGCTCGTTCCCTCGTTTCTTCAACCACACCCGACGGACAGGCCCACTATAAACGCTGCCGCCGACCTGTGGACGCCCAATTGGACCTAAGGTCTCCAGTGTGCCGAATACTCAATAGAGCGTCGATCCGCAACCGAAAACGGAACCCAAGTTCAATTGTCCAGAGTGTAGGTTGGGATTCGATGCGTCCAAGCTGCTGAGAGAATTAGAGGGGCTCAAGAAGATGATTTGATGCCCTCCCTGGCCCAGCCCCGAAACCCAAGCCACGCCACCAAGCAGGCAAGGGCGCCCACGATGGCGACAGGCGCGTTTCGAGGGCTTTCGGTGAAATTGAATAATCCTGGGGCCTGTGCTAAAGTTCCTCGTTTCGACGCGTCCCGGAAAGGAGTACTTATGAAGGTTTTCGACAGCGAAGAAATCCGCAACGTCGCCGTCGTTGGCCACGGCGATACAGGCAAGACGTCGTTGGTTTCAGCCTTGCTTTTTTCGTCAGGAGCCATCAACCGGCTCGGCAAGGTCGACGACGGCAATACCGTGACCGATTACGACGAAGAAGAGATCGAACGCAAAGTTACCATTTCCACGGGATTGGCCCACTGCGAGCACAAGAAAACAAAGATCAACCTGCTGGATACACCCGGCTACGGCGCCTTTTTGCTGGATGCCAAAGGCCCCCTGCTGGCCTCTGAGGCGGCCTTGGTGGTGGTGGACGCAGCCTCGGGCGTCGAGGTTCAGACCGAGACCGTGTGGGGATTCGCCGACGAGTTCGGGATTCCCAAGGCGATATTTATCAACAAGATCGACCGCGAGCGGGCCAGTTTCAACCGTTCCCTGGATTCGCTGCAAAAGACCTTCGGACGGGGCGTTACGGCCGTCCAACTGCCCATCGGCAAAGAAAAGGATTTCAAAGGTTTCGTCGACCTGATCAAGAACAAGGCCTTCGTCTACGAGATGGACGGCAGCGGCAAGTTTTCTGAAGAGGACATCCCCGCCGACATGGCCGATGACGTCTCCACCCGCCGGGAAGAACTTGTCGAAATGGTGGCGGAAAGCGACGACAAGCTGTTGGAGAAGTTCTTCGAAGAAGGCACGCTGAGCGACGAGGAACTGGTGGCCGGCCTGAAGAAGTCCTTCCGCAAGGGCGACCTCAACCCCGTCTTCGCCGGCGCCGCGCTGCCCAACTGCGGAGCGCACCAATTGCTGGACTACCTGGTGGACCTCTTCCCCAATCCTCTGGAGCGTCCGCCGCTCAAGGTCGTCGAGGGGAAAGAAGAGAGAGATTTTCAGCCCACCAGAGACAAACCCACCAGCGCGATGGTGTTCAAGACGTTGGCCGACCCCTTCGCGGGTCACATCAGCATGATCAAGGTTTTTTCCGGGACACTCAAGGCCGAGAGCAGCGTCAAGAATCTCAGCAAGGATCACGATGAGCGCCTGGCATCCGTCCAGATCGCCCAAGGCAAGCAATACGAAAGCGTCCCCGAAGTCCATGCGGGTGACATCTGCGTGGTCACCAAGCTGAAAGAGACCACCACCGGCGATACGCTGGGTGACAAGAACTTCAAGGGAACCTTCAAGAAGGTCGAATACCCCGAGCCCGCCATCAGCTTCGCTATCGAGCCCAAGAGCCGGGGCGACGAAGACAAGATCGGAAACGCGGTGGCGCGCATCATCGAAGAGGATCCTTCGGTCAGCTTCAGACGCGACGAAGAAACCGGGGACTTCCTGCTCTCCGGAACCGGGCAGATCCACGTCGAGGTGGTCGTCAACAAGCTCAAGAAGAAGTACGGCGTCGAAGTCTTGCTCAAGACTCCCAAGGTCCCTTACCGCGAGACCATCACCGCCGAAGCCGACGTGCAGGGACGCCACAAGAAGCAGACCGGCGGACACGGACAGTTCGGCGACTGCTACATCAAGATGAGGCCTCGGGAGCGGGACGCCGGCTTCAAGTTCACCGACTCGATCTTCGGAGGATCGATTCCCCGCCAGTTCATCCCCGCGGTGGAAAAGGGCGTGGTGGAATCAGCCGCTCGCGGCTATCTGGCCGGCTACCCCGTGGTCGACTTCGAAGTGGAAGTCTACGACGGCAGCTACCACTCGGTCGACTCCTCTGAAATGGCCTTCAAGATCGCCGCCAACATCGCCTTCAAGAAAGCCATGGAGCAGGCCCGTCCGGTGCTCCTGGAACCCATCATGAACGTCGAGATCTACGTTCCCGAAGACTCCGCCGGGGACGTGATGGGCGACCTCAATTCGCGCCGCGGACGCATCCAGGGCATGGACGTCAAAGGGACTTCGCAGGTAATCAAGGCCCAGGTGCCGCTGGCCGAGATGCTTACCTACGCGCCGGCGCTCACCTCGATGACGGGAGGACGGGGTTCTTTCCACATGGAACAAGCCCACTACGACATCGTCCCCCATAACATCGCCGAAAAGATCATCGCCGAGCG
>DATIPQ010000058.1 GCA_035471785.1 Acidobacteriota bacterium | reverse complement strand
GCCGCCCGCGCCATCGCCGGCCTGCACCTGCACAGCAACGACTGGAGCATCGACGAGGCCTGCGAGTTCGCCTCGAAGTGGACGCCGCGCGGATTCATGCCCGCCGACAGCGATACCTGCCTCTTCGAGCAGCACCTCTACCTGCAACAACCCGGCTACGGCACCAGCTACCTGATCGGCAAGGGCGAAATCGAGCACCTGATGGCCGAACGGGCCTTGCAGTTGGGGGAGGAATTTAGCATCAAGCGCTTCATGGACGAGTTCCGGGCTGCCGGACTCATCCCCGTCTCTCTCATCCGCTGGGAGCTGACCGGAAACGACGACCAGATCCGCCGCATGGAGGCGCTGGAGCCCTCCTCATGAAATGTCTGGCAGCACTAGTAGGGGTAGAAGACGGGGACCAGGAAGACCAACAACACCAGCAGGATGATGGTGAGGGGGAAGCCGACTCGCAGGAAGTCCTTGACACGGTAGCCACCGGGCCCCATGACCAGCAGGCTGGCTTTGCCGCTGAAGGGTGTCAGGAATAGCACCGAGGCGCCCAAGGTGGCGCCCATCATCAGCGTCTGCGGCGAGATGCCCAGTTGGCTGGAGGTCTGCAGTATGACCGGCGCCAGCAGCACCACGGTGGGGGCCCCGTCCAGGGATTGGCTGAGCAGGCTGGAAAGGGTGAAGAGTCCGGCCGAGACGGCGGTGGGGCCGTGAGGCCCGGCCAGGCTGGTGACGCTTCCCGAGATCAGCGCCGCCGCCCCGGTTTCTTCCATGGCGGCTCCCATCGGCAGGATGGCGGCCATAAGGAAGATGGCTTTCCATTCTATGGTCTTATAGGCCTCTTGCATGGTGATGGCTCCCGAGGCGGCGCACACGATGGCGGCCAGGAAGGCGGCCACGTGGACAGGTTGCAAGCCGACCGCCACCAGCACGATCATGAGGGCCAGAGCCAGCAGGGCGAAGGGCGCTCTGCCGGTGCGCCTCTCCTGCCAGGAAAGCGGAGTCAAGAGGATAAAATCGTCGCCCTCGGCCAGCAGCCGGATGCGCTCCCAGGGACCCTGCAGCAGCAGCCCGTCGCCGAACTTGAGGGGCAGCCGGGAGAGGCGCTGGTAGAGCGTTTCGCCTTCCCGCCAGATGGCCAGCACGTGAAGCCCCGTGCGGTCGCGGAAGTGGAGGTCGGAGAGGCTGCGGCCCGAGGCCTGCGAACGGGGCGCCACCACGGCTTCCACGATTCCCACCTCCTCCGACTCGATGCCGGCCTGGGAGACGTCGCGTCCGATCTCTGAAGAACCCAGTTCCGTCAGGGTGCGGATGCGGCGCGGATTGCCGGTCACCAGCAGTTCGTCCTGGGAACGGATGCGCTCGTCGGGCGAGACGGGCAGGATGGTCTCTCCCGAGCGTACGATTCCCGCCACCGTCAGCCCCGACAGTTCGCCCACCCGGCTCTCGCGCACCGTGCGTCCGGGCAGTTGGGAACCTGAAGGCACCCGCAGCATAAAGACGTACTCCCCCATCTCCTCCAGGATCTCGGCGAAGACCGGGCGTCCGATCTTGGGCCGGCTCAGCTTGAGCTGACCGGCAAGCTCTTCCAGTTGCCGGCCCAGGCCCAGCAGGAAGAGTTCGTCGCCCTCCTGCAATTCCACGCCCTGAGCGTCCTCCACCCAATCCCCCCGGCGGCGCAGGCCCACCACCACGGAAGCGTAACGCTGACGGAAGCCCAGTTGTCGTATGGTGTTGCCGGTCAGGGGCGAATGGGAGGGAATGACGGCCCGCAGCCCTCGTACCTCGGCCGAGACGTTGGCCAGATCCCCCAGCTTGACCGTTCCGATCTCCACTCCCGACATGCTGAAGATTTCTTCAACCTTGCCGGGGGCGCCCCTCACCATGAGGATGTCTCCGCCTTGCAGACGCGTGTCGCCGCCGGGCGTCAGGTTCTTCTTGCCATTGCGGACGATGCCCACCACCTGCACGCCCAGTGCGCGTCCCAGGTGGGCTTCGCGCAGCGTCAGGCCGTTGAGCTGAGAAGCATTGGGAATACGGATGGAGAAGAGCTTTTCGTCCAAATCGTAGAGGCGGGCCAGACGGCGTCCGGAGAGTCTCGCCAATGGATCGCTGTTGGGCAGCAGCAGGCGTCCGGCTGTAACCATGAAGAGGATGCCGACGGCTGTCATGATGAGTCCCAAAGGGGCAAAGTCGAACAGGGTGAAGGATTCGTATCCTCTGGCGCTGAGCACCTCGGCGGCCAGAAGGTTGGGAGGGGTGCCCACCAGGGTGATGGTGCCTCCCAGGATGGCGGCGAAAGCCAGCGGCATGAACAGGCGCGAGGCGGCCACCTGCGATTTTCTGCAAATGCTGGCGACGGCGGGCATCAGCACGGCGCATGCGGCCACGTTGTTCATGAAGGCCGAAAGAGCCGCCGCCACCACCATGACAGCCGCAATGAGCGGAACCTCGCGGCTGCCGATGAGGCGGTAAACACCTGCCCCTACAGCGTCGGCCACCCCGGTTTGACGCAAAGCTCCGCTGACGAAGAAGACCGAGAGCATGGTGATGACGGCCGGAGAGGCGAAGCCGTCAAAGGCCTGCTCGGGCGGCACCAGGCCGACCATCATCAAGACCAGCAGTCCTAACAGGGCGGTGAGGTCGACGGACAGCTTCTCGCTGATGAAAAGCACCGCCATCAGGACCAACAGCCCCAGCAGAACGCCGATCTCCCAGGTCATGGCCTGCGATTGTACACCCGCGGCCGTCTCCGGCACTGGCCAGGCTTGGCTTCAGCGCAACTTCTTCAGCAGATGGCGGCCCCGCGCCCGCATGGCGGCGCTTCCGGTCTTGGTCAAGCGTTCGATGAGGGGGGTCACCCGGGGGTAGTAGCGGGGTTCCATTTCGCAGAGGTCGACCAGCCCTTGCATGGCCACGGTGCGGACGACGCTGGCGCGGTCTTGCAGGTAAGAGAGGAAAATATCGTAAAGCCGCGCCACGTCGGCCTGGTTCAACTCAAGCTTGGTGACGGAGACGGCGAAGGCCTCTCTGACATGCATCTGCTCGATGCCGGCCGCTTCTTCGATGAGGATCTGCTTGTAGGGCTGCACCTCTTCGGGGCATTGCCGGGCGGCTTTCTTGAGAATGTGTCCGGCCCGCGAACGCAGCACCGGATCGTCGCTCAAAAAGGCTTCCACCACCTCTTCCAGCATTTCGGGCCGGGCCAGCACTTCTTGGGCGATTTCCCGCGCCCGTCCGAGAGTCCGCAAGTCCGGCTCGGCCAACAACCTCCGCGCCAACGGGTTCATCGTCCTCCCTCATCCGTAGCAGTTACATTGCTTTAGCGCAGAATGGCGTTGAAGAGCAGTTTGAAGGTGCCGTCGGTCTGAGCGCGGTGCTGGGGACGGAAGCCGATCAGGATCACCTCGCCTTGCCCTTTCCGGGCCGTCACCATGCCCGCTTTTTCGGAAAGGTGTTCTTCGCCGATCAGCCATCCGCTTTGCAGGATGTCTTGCTCTTTGTAAGTGACGACCCTTTGGTAGTGATCGTTGTGGCGGGAGGGCGTGATCTCCAGGGCAGGCCCCTGCCAGAAGAGCACGTAGCCCTCGGAGGGCATTCCGTAGGCCAGCGGATGAGTGTTGTCGAAGTGCGCGCGCAGCGTCGATCCGGGACAGAAGAACTCCTCGGAATCGAGGTCGGCCAGGGGATCGCGGACATTGATCTCCAGCTTGTCGAGGGCGAACTGAGTGGCCTCTCCCAGGGTCAGGAGCGTGCCTCCCTCTTGCACGAAGGCTTGCAGCGCTTCCAGCCCTTCTTCGCCGATGCCGCTCCTGTACTGGGGCGGATACTCGCGGCGACGGCCGCCCCTCCGGCTCTCGTCTTCCTCGCCCATGATGGTGGCCGTCGAGTCATGAGGAATGATGATGAGGTCGTAGTTGGCCCTGAGTCCGCCGGCCTTGATTTCGTCGTCCTTGAGCGAGGTGTAGGGGAAGGCGAATTGCTCCAGCAGGAAGCGCGTCCACCCCTCGTCCATGTTGCCCCCTCTGTAGCGGTGGTACATGGCCGTGCGCTGGCGCTTGAGTTCGCGGACGCCTTCCTCCGGCATCTGGGCCAGGTGGCGGAAGTCGACTCCCGTCTCTTCGGCGATCTCGGCGACGGCCTCCCGCGATCCGTTCTCGACGATGAAATCTCCGGGCCGCAGATGGCCCTGGGAGTGGTGCAGGCGGCGGACGGCGAAGTCTTGGTCGAGCAAGAGGTTGACGGCCTTGAAGGCCGCGTTGAGCCGTCCGTCCAGCACCCAGGGCGCTTCTCCCTCGACCCGTCCCCTGACGGGGACGTCCTCTTGCAGGACGCTCGCTTGGCCCCGCGCCGGCTGCTCGGCCTCATCCACCTGCACGCCCATGAATTCGGCCATGGTGTGGGTGGAGGTGTCGTAGGGCCGCAGGGGGGAGCCGTCGCGTCCGCGCGTCCACTCGTTGTCGGGGTAGAGGGTGCGCCCCAGCAGGTTGCGCACCAGTCCCATCTTGGGTTGGGCCAGAGGCACCAGGTAGGTTCCCGGCTGGTAGCTGACTTTGCCCACCTCCAGCGGACTCTGGGCCCGCTGGATTTCGATGTCCGACATTCTCAGGGTGTTGACCATCTTGGCGGCGGTCAGGGGATCGTGCTGCCGCGCCGGGATGACGTAGGCTTTGGGTGACCCGTTGGCTCCCCGCTCGGTCTGCCGCTGGGCTTTCAGGTAGCCGTTCCAGAGCACGGTCCGGCGGTGGCGGGCCGCCATGTCCATGACGGCCCAGGCCGCAATTTTCTGCTGACGCACGATGTCGCTGACGCGCCACCATCCCCCCGGCCAGGGATTGGGCATGGTCGACTGGGCCTCGTACTCGGGCAGTCCGCGGGCCCCGCCCCGCAACTGGTCGGGATGGATGTAGAGGGGTGTCGCATAGCTGGCGCTGGCCGATTCGGTGAGCATTCCGGCGATGTTGTGGAAGGGCGTGATCCAGTGCCAGCCGAAGTGTCCCCAGCCCGGGTACTGGGCGGCGTTGAGCACTCCCGGGATCTCGTTCTCTTCCAGCTTGTAGGCCATGTGGGCGCCGTACCAGCTCAGCTCCCTCCAGATCAGCGGGTCGGCGTAGGGGCGGATCGGCTCGCTGTAGGGCGGAACGTAGAGGCGGGCCCCGTAGCTGCCCATCTGGTGATGGTCGACGTAGGCTTGAGGCTTCCATTCGCGGTAGAGGATCTTGCCCGTGTAGACGGCCTCCACCATGTTCATGTAGTCGGCGTCGCGGTTGTTGTCGTGGCCTACGTACTTGTGGTAGAGCCAGGGCAATCCCACGCCTTCGTACTCCGTCCCCAGGGTCTCGTAGTACCAGTCGGTGGTCATGATCTGGCCGTCTGGATTGAAGCAGGGAAAGAGCAGTTGGATGGTCTCGTCCAGAATGCGCCGGGTGCGCTCGTCGTCGAAGGCCAGCAGCTCGTAGGTGAAATCGGGCGCCGTCTGCGCTCCCGCCACCTCGCTGGAATGCAGTCCGAAGGATTGGCTGACCACCGCTTTACCCTGCTCGATCAGCTTCTTCACTTCGTCTTGGGGTGTGCGCGGGTCCTGAATCTTGAGGTTGACTTGGCGCAGCGTTTCGAGATTGGAGAGATTCTCGGGGGAGGAAATGATGGCCAGCAGGTAGGGATGTCCTTCCGTGGAGGGCCCCAGGTCGATGACCTTCATGCGGTCGCTCTGCTTTTCCAGCAGGTAGTAGTACTCGACGATCTTGTCCCAGCGCGCCAGCTTCTTGTCGGCCCCCAGTTCAAACCCGAAGAACTCCTCCGGCGTGGTGATCTCGTCATTGCCCGCCACCGCCGGCCCAGCCGCCGTCGTCCCCCCGGCCAGCGCCGCCCAAAGCACGCAGTTGATGAAAAGCCCAAACCCCGCTCTAGCCTTCATAAACCCCTCCAGAAACCCGATCTTATCGATTGAAACATCTTCCCCAAGATATACCACGCGCCACCCCCCACTGCCCACGGCTTGGCCGGGAAACGCGTCTGTGGCCCCCGTCGGCCGCAGTCCGGGGACAGGCAGAGCGGATTTTGCTAAGAATTGCCGAGAAGTTTGAACCTTTTGGGCTTCTGAAGATACAATCACTGTAAGTTAGCTAATCATGAGCTTCAAAGCTCGAATGGTCGCCGCGGTGCAGTGTGGAGCTTTCGCCGGGCGATCATGGACCAGGAACTATGGGGTTATCATGCTGCGATCATTATCTCGGGTTGCTTTTTTCATGCTCGCCTTTTTTGTCGTCGGGGCCCAGGCATCCGACCCGCCGGGAGTCGGTGACGAGGCGTTAAAACTCGATGTCGAGCAATGGCTGCAGGTCCCGGACAACCAGGAGGTGACTCTGGAAGCGCTGCGGGGACAGGCGGTGGTGCTGGAATTCTGGGCGACCTGGTGCGGCCCTTGCGTGGGCGCGATCCCCCACATCAACGAACTGGCCGAGGAGTTCGCCGACCGCCCCCTGCGCTTTTTGAGCGTCACCGACGAGGATCGGGAGACCATCGAGAAATTCCTCAAGCAGCGCCCCATCAGGGGCTGGGTGGGCCTGGATAAAGCACCGACCGTTCAGCACGGTTACGGGATCAGCGCCATCCCCACCACCATCCTGATCGACCGCCAAGGACGCATCTCCGGGGTGATGCACCCGAACCAGCTTGATTCGGAGGTGCTGGAGAAGCTCCTTGCCGGCGAGGACCCGGGTGTCGGCGACGTGCGCCAGGAACGCCTCAAGTTCGCCGAAGGCCCTTCAGAGGAAAACTTAGGCGAGCCTCTCTACCAGGTGCTCATCCGGCCCATCCTCACCTCGACCGAGCCGGGCTCGTCCATGTCCATGTCACGCCGCAAACTGACACTTCGGGAGATGGATGCCCGCCGGGTTTTGACCTCGCTCAACGACTTCGGGATCACCCGTACGGTGATCGAGGCCGACCTTGCTGCCGACACCTACCTGGTTCAGGCCTCGCTTCCCCAAGGGCTCGACCTCAAAGCCACGGTGCTGGAGGCGGCTTTGACGGCCTTCGGCCTCGAACAGCGCATTGAGCAACGCGAGGTGGACGTCCTGCGCGTGCTGCCCGTGGAAGAACTCGGTCCGAACCTTGAGAAGGCGCCGGAGCCCCTGGGCAGCTCTTCTATCTCCGGCAAGCGGCTCTTCTTTCAAGGGCTTCCCATTGCGTCATTGCTCCGGATGCTGGAATACCGCCTCAAAGTACCCGTGCTGGATGAAAGCGGCCTTTCCCGGGAAGACTCCTTCAACGCCACTCTGGAAGTCCCCTCCTGGGAGCGCGAAGACGTCCTCAAAGCCGTCCAGGAACAACTCGGGCTCCACTTGGTCCCCGCCCGCCGCCCCTTGGAAGTAGCCGTGATCCGTGCCTCTGACACTCGGAGAGAGGATTAGATTAGAAAGTATCAGAGAGATCCAGTGACCAAGGGCGTCCCGACTTATCCAGATCAGTGGCAGCTACAAGGGTGTCATCGCCCCGGTTCCAATCCGCGCCTCCGCTGTTGACAGGACGCAGGTCCGCCTCCGCCGCCTCCGGGGGGCAGGCATTCCTGGTCCGATTGAGGATAGGTTTCCCAGCAAGCAGGACCACATTGAATATGAAACGTCTCGTTGTGCGTGCATTCCTTGTAGAAGACTGTCCCGATGCACTTCTTGAAAATGGCCATCTGCGGGTTGTAACAGTCTTCGTTCTCGGGGTCGTCATCACAAACCTGATTCGCCGAACTGATGTCCTCCAGTTTCGTATAAGGATACAAACCGCAGGGCTGCTGCGCAGAAAGATAACTTGAGAAGAAGAGCAGAGCAGACAGACTGATGACAAAGACAGAAAGTCCTTTAGACATTGTGACCTCCAACCTGCAGAACATGAA
>DATIPQ010000057.1 GCA_035471785.1 Acidobacteriota bacterium | reverse complement strand
GCTCCCCTTGTAAAGAGAGGTCAATACCTTCAGACTGTGGGGCAGTCCGATGAACGAACATTCGCGCGAAGGCCGGCTGCCCTTGTTGCCGGTGAAGAATAATGTCCTCTTTCCCTACTTGCTGATGCCCCTCTCGGTGGGGCGTCCTCAGTCGATCGCCGCCGTGGAAGCGGCCGTGGAGAACGCCGACAAGGAACTTGTCGTGGTGGCCCAGAAGGACGGCGAGGTCGAGGCTCCCCGGTTCCGCGACCTCTTCAAGGTGGGGACGCTGGCTCAGATCAAGAAAATCGCCCGCAGCGATGAGGAAGCCTTCGTGGAGGTCACGGTTCAGGGAGTCGAGCGCATCGACCTGCTCGAGCTGACCGATTCGGGCCCCTATCTGGAAGGACGCTACTCCCTCAACCCCATCGATGCCGAAGTCACTCCCGAATGCGAGGCTCTTCACCGCGAAGTGCTCGACTTGACCGGAAGGGCCCTCTCCTTGGCCACTCCCCAAGCTCCAGCCGAACTGGGACAGTTGTTGGGAAGCACCGACGATCCTCTGCGCCTGGTCTTCCTGCTGGGTTCGCTGATCAGCCTGGGATTGGAAAAGGAGCAACGGCTGCTGGAGGCCGAAGACCTGCAAGAAACCCTGCATCTGATGTACGAGTACCTCAAGCACGAGGTGGAGGTGTTGGAACTGCGCCGGCAGATTTCCTCTCAGGCCAAGAGCGAGATGAGCCGGGAGCATCGCGAGTATTTTCTGCGCCAGCAAATGCGCGCCATTCAGGACGAGTTGGGCGAGTCCGACTCCGAGGAAGCCGAAGTCAACGAGTTGCGGGAGCGCTTGGAGAAGGCCGATCTGCCCGAGATCGCGCAGCGCGAAGTGGAAAAAGAGCTTTCCAGGCTGACCCGCCTGAGCATCGTCAGCCCCGAGTACAACGTGGTGCGCAGTTATCTCGATTTCGTGCTGGAGCTGCCCTGGTCCGTGGCTTCCAAAGATCAGCTCGAGATCGCCCGGGTGCGCTCGGTGCTCGATCAGGACCACTTCAACCTGACCGAGGTCAAGCAGCGCATTCTGGAACACCTGGGCGTCCTCAAGCTCAATCCCGGCGCCAAGGCTCCCATCCTCTGTTTCGTGGGGCCGCCCGGCGTGGGCAAGACCTCTCTGGGCCGCTCCATCGCCCGCGCCATGGACCGCCGCTTCGAGCGGCTCAGCCTGGGGGGAATGCATGACGAGGCGGAGTTGAGAGGCCATCGCCGCACCTACATCGGGGCCATGCCGGGACGCATCCTCAACGCCATTCGCCGCTCCGGGGTCAACAATCCCGTCCTCATGCTGGACGAGATCGACAAACTGGGACGCGATTTCAGGGGCGACCCCGCTTCAGCCCTGCTGGAGATTCTCGATCCCGAGCAGAACCGCGATTTTCGCGACAACTACCTCGATTTGCCCTGGGATCTTTCGCGGGTCTTTTTCATCACCACCGCCAATACGCTCGACAACGTTCCGGCGCCCCTGCTGGACCGCCTTGAGATTCTGCGTCTTTCCGGCTACAGCGCCGAAGAAAAAATCCAGATCGCGCGCCGCTTTCTCATTCCGCGACGGCTCAGCGAAGCCGGGCTGAGGCGCAAGGACCTGGTGATCGAAACGCGGGCCCTGCGCCGCATCATTACCCGCTACACCCGTGAAGCCGGCGTGCGCCGCCTGGAACAGGCGCTGGGACGATTGGCCCGCAAGGTGGCATTGCGCTTCGCCGAGGGCGACCGCAAGCCGGTCCGCGTCAAGTCCAAGGATTTGGCCGACATGCTGGGGCCGGAAAGATTCTTCCAGGAAGAGGCCCGCAAGAAGCTGCCTCCCGGCGTGGCCACGGGTCTGGCCTGGACGGAGGCCGGCGGCGACGTGCTCTACGTCGAGGCCACCCGCCTTCCTCAGGCCAAGGAGCTGAAGCTGACGGGCCAGTTGGGCGACATCATGAAGGAGTCGGCCCAGGCCGCGCAGAGTTATATCTGGTCGCATTCTTCAGGTCTCAAGATCGACGAAAAGCTCTTTACCGAGGCCGGAGTTCACGTCCATGTGCCCGCCGGAGCCATTCCCAAGGACGGGCCCTCGGCAGGCATCACGCTGGCCGTGGCCATGGCCTCCCTCTACACGGGCGTGCCGGCCCGCGCTGACACCGCCATGACCGGCGAGGTCACTTTGACCGGATTGGTGCTCCCGGTGGGCGGAATGAAGGAAAAAATCCTGGCCGCGCGCCGCGCCCGCTTGCGCCGGGTCATCCTTCCCAAGGAAAATGAGAAAGACCTGAAGGATCTGCCTGACCGCTTGGTGAAGGAAATGGACTTCATTTTCGTGGGCCGGGTGGAAGAAGTCCTGGAAGCCGCTTTCGAGTCCCGCGCCCGCTCCGCCTCCAAGCGCTCCAAAGGCAGAAAGCAGGCCCAAAAAGAGGTGAAGCATGCCTAACGTCAAACGTATTCTGGCGCCCACTGACTTTTCAAGCGCCTCTCTGGTCGCGGTCGACCAGGCGGCGCGTCTGGCCCGCGAGTTCGGCGCGGAGCTGGTGCTTCTCTACGTGGTGCCCCCCATTCCCACCTTGCCGGCCGACATGAACTACACCTTCCAGACTCCCGACTACAACGACTCGCTGCAAAGCGCCGCCGCCGAGAAGCTGGCCGAACTGGAAGCCGAGCATGTGCCGGACGGCATCCCCGTGCGCCGCCTGATCTGCTTCGGCGATCCCGCCGGAGAGATCGTCAAGGCCGCCCAGGACGAGCACTGCGACTGGATCGTCATCTCGACTCACGGCCACACCGGCTGGAAGCACCTGGTATTCGGGTCGGTGGCGGAAAAAGTGGTGCGTCTGGCCCGCTGCCCAGTCCTCAGCATCCGCTGCGCCGACGACAAGAAGAAGGAGAAGGCATCGGCGTGAAGAAGATTACGCGCTGTTGCTGGGCGCCTCTCGACGATCCGCTCTACCTGGAGTACCACGACCAGGAATGGGGCAAGCCCGTCCACGACGACCGCGTTCTCTACGAATTCCTGCTGCTGGAGAGCTTTCAGGCCGGGCTGAGCTGGGCCACCATTTTGCGCAAGCGCGAGAACTTCCGGCGCGCCTTTCACGGGTTCGATCCGCACCAGATCGCCCGCTATGACGACTCCCACGTGGCCCGGCTGCTCCAGGACGCCGGCATCGTCCGTCACCGCCAGAAGATCGAGTCGGCCATCAACAACGCCCGGCAGCTTTTGGATATTCAAGAGCAGAGGGGAAGCTTCGACAGCTATATCTGGGAGTTCGTCGACGGCTCCCCCATCCTCAACCAATTCACTACCCTGGCCGAGATACCGTCCAGGACCGCCATCTCAGACCGCATGAGCAAAGACCTGAAGCAGAGGGGATTTCGCTTTTTGGGCTCGACCACCTGCTACTCGTTCATGCAGGCTTGCGGATTGGTCAACGACCATATTCTTGCCTGTGCTTATCGCCATAAGCCCGGATGACTAAAAACAAGACACAGCAAGAGCAAACAGAAAACAAGTTTGATCTATCATATTGATATGCAATCTACGATGCTCCTGCCGACATTCCGCGACAAGCCTTCATGGTGATCAAAAAATAGCATCGGGTATTGTCTTATCACCTAGGTTCTGCTACCCTTCTCGGTAGAACTTTCTCGGCTCGGGTAAAACTGGCAGGCTCGCTGTGTGTAACGGTTGACCTCTCTAAGCTTGAGCCGAGTCTGCGGCTGTGAAAACCTAACGAGTTACTCGGCTAGCCGAGCATTGTTGCTCTCTGCCTTTCGCCCGAACAGGCGGTCTTTTCACTGCCGGAACTTTCAACCTTTTCAGGGAGGTTTCCCTAAATGTTCCGCAAATTGCTACTGTTTTCCTTCCTACTGACCTTTTTCGCCGTCGGGTTGGCTGTAGCTCAGATCGACCAGCCCAACCTGCCGGACGGGAAGACCCACGCCCAGGTGATTCAGGCCCTTCAGCAGGGTAAGCTGAACGAGGTGCGCCAACGCGGTTTAGCGGTCTTTTCCACACCCTTCCATACGGCTGACGGACTTGGCGACGGTCCTTTCGATCCCGCCGAGACCGACACCCGCGCCTTCGGCATGCGTCCGACCTTGCAAGGTAACGGTACCTTCTTGAGGGTCAACGGACTGGATGCCCAAAGCTGCAACGAGTGTCACACCATTGTCAGCAACGCCTTCAATCCGCCCGTTCTCGGCTTTGCCGGCGTCGGCGGAGCGGTTCAGAACGCCATCATCATGCCCTCGCTGATCGATGTGGCCGATTCGGCCGATGATCGTGTCAGCTTCGTGGCCGGACATGACCCGTCCTTGCCCCTGGTATTTGATGGCGAAGCCGACTACAACGGTCGTTTTGCCAATCCGCCTTTCCTTTTCGGCGGCGGCGGCGTCGAGCTGCTGGGCAAAGAGATGACCATGGACCTGCAAGCCCTGCTTGACGTGGCCCAGACCTCTCCCGCTGGAACCGTGGTGAACCTCGACACCCACGGCGTCAACTTCGGTTTCATCACCAGCCTGGGCGGCGGTGACGTCAACCTGGACGACGTCGAAGGCATCGGATTCACTCCCGAGAAGAACGAGGAGTGCGCAGACCACATCGGGTGCTCGCCTGAGGATGTGCTCGTCGTTCGTCCCTTCGGACGCAAGGGCGAAAACTTCTCCATGCGCGACTTCGACCGCGGCGCCATGCAGTTTCACTTCGGCATGCAGCCGGTTGAGGTTGTGGGTGCCGGCGTCGACGCCGACGGCGACGGAGTCGTCGACGAAGTCACCATCGGCGAGATGAGCGCCCTGCACGTCTTCGACGTGACCAATCCCCGTCCCAAGATGGACAGCCTGACCCAGCAAGCCGAGAACGGCTTCGGCCACTTTGTCAGCCTGGGATGCTCGGGATGCCACATCCCCGTGATCGAGACCTACGGCCAAACGGTGCCGCTGGCTCATCCCGAGGTTGCCGACGATCCGACAGCCAACGTCTACGCCAACATCGACTTGAAGAAAGCCGGTTTCAAGGCGGGTCCCAACGGCGGCGTCCTGGTTCCTCTCTTCGCCGACCTGAAGCGCCACAACATGGGCCCGGGTCTTGAAGAGGACTTCGAATTCGGCGAAATCCCCAACACCGATTTCACCACCGCCCGTCTGTGGGGCATCGCCGACACGGCGCCCTACATCCATGACGGTCGCGCCACCACCTTGTTCGAGGCTATCGAAGCTCACGGCGGCGAAGCGCAGTCCATTCGCGACGCCTTCCTGGCTCTGAGCGAGACAGACCAGCGAGAGGTGCTGGCTTTCTTGGGCAGCCTGAGGGTGCCTGACAAACCAAACGAGAGCCTGGTGCCCTAACGGCCCTCGCTGTGATTCGACAGGTTGAATACTGATACGGCCTCCTCCCACATCGCGCCTCTCGGGCACGGTAGGATGGGAGGAGGCCGTTTGCCGCTGGACTGTGCGAGAATAAGCCGCGGGAGCCGGCGACAGGTCGCCTGATTGATTGATTGATGGGTTCGCCCCGCCTCCGGCTGGGGGCGTTCGTGTTAGGAGTTTGCCGATGAACCGCAAGGCGATTGCAGCCTTGGCGCTGGGTGTTCTTGTCATTGCGGCCTTGCTGTGGCTCGTGCGGGGCCGTCTTGGCAGCGACGGTCCGCAGCCTGGCAGGCAATCCGGTCTGCCGGAAGAACCGGCGCTGAGCCAAGCCGTACTCTCGGGAGAGGCCGAGCAGGTTGAATCCCTGCTGGTGGGCGGCGAAGATCCCAACCGGACGGGCGTGCACGCGCGCAGCCCCCTTATGCATGCCGCCTCCATGGGCCGCGCCGATCTGGCTGAGATGCTTTTGCAGGCCGGCGCCGACATTGCCCACGCCGACGACTCGGGAAACACGGCCCTTTTCTTCTTCCCGCCCCAGGACGACCCTTCGGTGGTGGAACTGCTGATCAGCCGGGGCGCCCAAGTCAACCGCCGCAACAAGGCCGAGTGGACGCCGCTGGTGGGGGCCTCTCTGCTGGGGCATAGCGGCATCGTGCGCTATCTCATCGAGCAGGGTGCCGAGGTGGAGGAAGTTCCCCAGGCACTCATCCAGGCCTGCCTCAGGGATCGGCCCCGGACCGCCGAGATCCTGATCGCGTCGGGCGCCCCGGTCAATCCCAAGCTGCGGGACGGTCGGTCGCTGCTCCATCACGTTGCCCAAGACGGTCTGGTCAATGTCGTGGACCTGTTGCTCGATCATGGCGTGCAGGTCGATTTGACGGCACCGGAAGGGAGTTGCTGCCCTGGGCAGACGCCTCTCATCGCCGCCGCCGCCAAGGGGCACAGCGAGGTTGCCGAAACCCTGCTCGAACGGGGCGCCAAACCCGACCGCTGGGATGGAAAGGGCTGGACGCCCCTCCACCTGGCCGTGCGCGGCGGGCACATCGATACGGTGCGCAAGCTGCTGGACGCCGGCGCTTCGGTCGATCCCGTGGCCCGCGAGGAGTCGAGGGCCACGCCCCTACTGCTGGCCGTTACCGGCGGACTGGAAGAGATCATCCAGGTGCTGCTTGAAGAAGGAGCCGATCCCAACTCGCGCAACCGTCATCAGGTCACTCCGCTGATGGCCGCCTCTTTCCGCGGTTTTCCCGACATTGCCCGCACCCTGCTGTCCCACGGCGCTCAGCTCGAGGCGGTTAATCAGGACGGCAACACGGCCTTGCTGATGGCCGTTTTCAAGCGGCATCCAGAGGTCGTGAAGCTGCTGCTCGAGCAAGGGGCCAGGATCGATCTTGAAGCCCGCATCAAGGGTTTCGGGACGGTGGCTCCGCTGATGCTGGCGGCCGGCCGCGGCGACTTTGAAATCGCCGAAATGCTGCTGGAGCGGGGTGCCGACACCAGCCTTCCCAACCCGATCGAGGACCAGGGCAACCTGACGCCTCTCATGATGGCGGCCTGGAGGGGCGATCAGGAGATGGTCGACCTGTTGCTGCGCCACGGCGCCGATCCCCAACTCGACCTGGGCGACGGCCGCACCGCCGCCGATTGGGCCAAGAAAGGCGAACACCCCGAACTCGAAGCCCAACTCCGCCAATCCGGTCCCCAGACCGACTGAGGTCTAGGCAGGTAGTGTTCGGCGTTATCTCGCGCTTTTCAGAGGGCGTGGCAAAAGTCCCCGATATGAGAGCTTCGAAGGTCCGTTATTCCACCCTTTCAGGGTTCGCGCGGCTAGTGTTCCGTAACCCAGGGTGCCGCTCAGCCGCATGGCGGCTTCGCTTTACCCTGGGCTGACGAATCTCTCCCCTTCAGGGATCTCGAACTTCGCCATTGGTACTTCGGACTTCCCCAGCCCCGCCGGCTCGGAGGTCTGCGCTGAAAACAGTTGACTTGGGCGACAAGTCCGGGCTCGCTGAAAGCGAGCGATTCGTTTAGCCCAGGGTACAGCGAGGGCGCGAAGCCGCGAGCGGCACTCTGGGTAATGGGAGCACTTCTAAAGAAGCCCTTCTATGGGGTGGAATAACGAGCCTTCGAAGTGTCATGTTGAAGACTTTTGCGACACCCTCTGAAAGGGTGGAATAACGTCCTTCGGAGTCATCATATTGAAGGTTCTTGTTGGTTGGACATGAGCGGGCTTCAGAGCCGCTATCAAGTCAGCGTCTTGAGTGGCGCGAGGGACGCCGTAAACCGAACTCGCCAGGGAGCCGCTACCGCATACTGGATCGGCAGCCGGTCCATTGCGGCAACGACTCGAGCCCCCACGAATAGCGGCTCGGGGTACATCAGTAGCCTTTCTTTCTCCACGTCCCAGCCGAAGGCCTTCAGCATCAACTCCGGGGCGCTCAACAAGGTCGGGGACGGGGGCAGGAAATATTGGGGTCGGTGACAACTGCCTTGTACCTAATGTACGATCAGGGGGAAGAGGTGAGACATGACTATCACAGTTGAATTGCCTGATGATGTCGCCGCAGCTCTGGAAAAAGCCGCTAAAGCCCATGGGCTTACGGCGGAGCGTTGGTTGCACCGGATTATTGAGGAGAAGCTGCGCCTGGAGGGTATTGACAACGATCGGCCTGTCTCAGAGATGATTCGAGATCTATGGGCCGATATGCCGGACGATGTCCGGGCCAAGCTGCCCAGCGATGGCGCCAGCCAAGTCGATCACTATGTATATGGTTTGCCGAAGAGAGACGAGTGAGAGCCGTTTTCGCCGACACTTTTTACTGGGTCGCCCTGACCAACCCTGGTGATAGCAGTCATGCCCAGGCCTTGACCTTTGACAAGACCGTGCTTGCGGAAGCTGAAATCGTCACGATTGACGAGATCCTAATCGAATTTCTGACCTTCTTCTCGTCTGACCCTTGGCTGCGCAACCGTGCGGCCGTTACTACGACTGCCCTTCTTCGCAAGCCAGGCGTTCGTGTTTTGCCTCAGAACCGCGACTCCTTCCTCGCCGGTCTGGAGCTCTACACGGCGAGGCCTGATAAAGGCTACAGCCTCACCGACTGCATCGCCATGCAGACGATGCGCCGCCATGGCATCATGGAAATTCTGACGAACGACAGGCACTTCTCTCAAGAAGGCTTCCGTGCGCTTTTTGTTGATGCCTAGGCAAACTCCGCCACGACCACGATTCGCCTGGATTAGTCAAGGGGGCTGGGCAAGGCGATAGTCGGGTGATGAAATGCTTCTGGTTGTCCGCCTTGGCGGTTCTTCGAGATGACCTCAGCTACTTCAACAAGAGCGGGCCGCCGTCGGTGGAGAGGGCCGGGAGGGTGCTTTGGCTTTGCTCCACAGCAGAGGCCTTCGATGATCGTCAAGCTTGCAGGATCTCGACGCCGGTTCCGGTGAGGAAGGAGGGAACGCTGACCAAATGAAGATATCT
>DATIPQ010000056.1 GCA_035471785.1 Acidobacteriota bacterium | reverse complement strand
GCTGCAGTTCGACGACAAGAGCGGCGAGGTCGTCGGCGGACTTGAGTTCAACGTCGATTTGGTGCCCGAACCGGAGGTCTACAAGTTCTACTTCCCGCAGTTCGCAACCGGGTCGGGATTCACCACCCGGATCGTGCTGATCAATCCCGGGGAAGAGGATTTCAAGGGGACTCTGCGGCTGCGCGACGACGACGGAAAGCCCCTCAAGACCAAGATCAACGGCAGGGTCGTGGGAGGCGAGACGTCGGTCGAGGTCCCGGCCCTGGGCCGCAGGGAGCTGCGTTCCGATGCGGGGGGAGAGCTTCAGGTGGGCTCGGTATCCCTTGCCTCTGACGGTCCCCTGTCAGGCGTCGTCATCTACGGCAGCGACCGGACCGGCTACACGGGCGTATCGGCCAGCGCCGCTCTGGAAAACGGCTTCTCGACTTCCGTGGAGCAGAAGGCCGACTCTGAAGTGCGCACGGGCATAGCGATCATGAACCTCGAAGACGCATCGGCCGCTCTTGACTTGCAGCTTTTCGACAAGGACGGCCTGGAGGTGAGCCAAGCCCGATTGGAGATCGTGGCCCGCGGCCACGTTGCGCGCTTTCTCGATGAGTTCGGATGGTCAAACGGCATCGGCCTTTCGGACTTCGAAGGCGTTCTGGTGGCTACAGCCTCGGCTCGCACAGCCGCCATTGCCCTGCTGTCCACTAAAGACCGCCTGACGGTGATCCCCGTCGTGCCGCGTTAGTTTTCCGGCCAAGCCCCCGCCAGGCCCTCAGGCCCGCAGGTTGATGCCTTTAGGCATTCGGTGGGCTACGCCGCTTCGGTGGGCGGCTTTGGCCACGGCGGCGGCGACCTGCTTGTAGACCTTGCGGTTGAAGGCGCTGGGGATGATGTAGTCGCGCGAAAGCTCCTCGTCGGTGATGACCCCGGCGATGGCCAGGGCGGCGGCCTGCTTCATTTCCTGGTTGATCCTGGAGGCGCGGGCGTCCAAGGCGCCTCGGAAGATGCCGGGGAAGGCCAGCACGTTGTTGATCTGATTGACGTAGTCGCTGCGTCCGGTGGCGATGACCGCCGCCGCCCCTTCCACCTCTTCGGGCATGATCTCAGGGGTGGGGTTGGCCATGGCGAAGATGATGGGGTCGGGATTCATCCTCAGCACGTCCTCGCGCTTGAGCAGGCCGGGCGCCGACAGTCCCAGGAACATGTCGGCTCCCGCCAGAGCCTCCTGCAGGCTTCCCGTCAGCCGTTGGGGATTGGTGTTGCGGGCCAGCCAGGTCTTGGCGGGGTTGTCGCCGAATTCCCGGCCCTGGTGGATGGCGCCCCGCGAGTCGCAGACCACGATGTTCTCGACACCGAACTCGGCCAGAGTACGGCAGCATTGGTAGGCTGAGGCGCCGGCCCCGCTGATCACCAGCTTGAGGCTCCCGGCCTTGCGGCCGGTCAGCTTGAGGGTGTTGATCAGCGCGGCCAACACCACCACGGCCGTTCCGTGCTGATCGTCGTGGAAGACCGGGATTTCCAGTTCCTCGGTCAGCCTCTGCTCGATTTCAAAGCAGCGGGGGGCGGAGATGTCCTCCAGATTGATCCCCCCGAAGGTGGGGGCGATGAGCTGGCAGAAGCGGATGATCTCCTCGGTCTCCTGAGTGTCGATGCAGAGAGGAAAGGCGTCGACTCCCCCGAACTCCTTGAAGAGGATGGCTTTGCCCTCCATCACCGGCATGGCCGCCTCGGGCCCGATATTTCCCAGGCCCAGCACGGCGCTGCCGTCCGAGACGACGGCGATGCAGTTCTTGCGTATGGTCAGGTTGAAGGAAGTGCGCGGGTCCTTGTTTATGCTGGTGCAGACCCGCGCCACCCCCGGAGTGTAAGCCATCGACAGGTCGGCGCGGGTGTTGAGCTGGACCCGGGACGTAACCTCCAGCTTGCCCCCCAAGTGAAGCAGAAATGTGTCGTCCGAAACGGAGTGGACCGTGATCCCCTCGATTCGTTTGAGGGCTTCGATCATCTGCTCTTCTTGTTCGGCCGAGCCGCATTCAATGGTGTAGTCGCGCAGGCTCCTCTGCTTGTGAATGTGAACCAGGTCGATGGCCTCGATAGACCCTCCCTGCTGGGCGACCACGCCCGATATGCGGGCAATCCAGCCCGGCGAATGAGGGCACTCCAGCCTAACGGTGATGGAATACTGCGGACTGGGAGCAGCGACGGTTGCGGACGGAAGCTCTTCGCTCATCACGGTTTGAGTCCTCAGCGCTGCTCCAAAGGTCGATAGCGGCGTTCGTCGGCCCCCGTATAGACCTGGCGGGGCCGGGCGATTCTCTGGTCCTTGTCCGAGAGCATCTCCTGCCACTGGGCCAGCCAGCCCGAAGTGCGGGGGATGGCGAAGAGGACCGGAAACATGTCCACCGGAAATCCCATGGCCTGGTAGATGATCCCCGAATAGAAGTCGACGTTGGGATAGAGCTTGCGGGAGAGGAAGTATTCGTCCTCGAGGGCCACTTTCTCCAATTCCAGCGCGATTTCGAGCAGGGGATTGACACCCGTCACCGAGAAGACCTCGTGGGCCAGTTCCTTGATGACCTTGGCGCGCGGATCGTAGTTCTTGTAGACGCGGTGCCCGAATCCCATCAGGCGGCCGGCCTTGCCCGCTTTGACCTCCTCCACGAAAGCGGCCACGTTCTCGGCCCTGCCGATCTTGTGCAGCATGCGCAGGACGGCTTCGTTGGCGCCTCCGTGCAGAGGACCGTAAAGTGCGGCCGCGCCGGCGGCGGTTGCCGAGTAGGGGTCGGAATGTGAGCTTCCCACCGCCCGCATGGAACTGGTGCTGCAGTTCTGCTCGTGATCGGCATGGAGGATGAATAGCACGTCCAAAGCCCTCGACAGCACGTCGTCCGGCTCGTACTTGAGCTCGGTGGCCTTGTACATCATGCTCAGGAAGTTGCCTGCATAAGACAGGTCGTTGTCCGGATAGACGTAGGGCAGTCCGCGGCTATGGCGGTAGGCGAAAGCGGCCAGCGTGGGCATCTTGGCGATCAGCCTTTGGATTTGCTTCTTGCGGGTCTCGGGGTCGTGGATGTCCTTGGCCTCCGGGTAGAAGGTGGAAAGGGCGCCGACGGTACCCACCAGCATTCCCATGGGATGAGCGTCGTAGTGGAAGCCGTCCATGAACTTCTTGATGTTCTCGTGGATCATGGTGTGGTAGGTGATGCCCTCGACCCACTCCTCCAACTGGCTGCGGGTGGGCAGCTCGCCGTAGAGGATCAGGTAGGCCGTTTCGAGGTAGGAGCTCTTTTCCGCTAGCTGCTCGATCGGGTATCCGCGGTAGCGCAGGATGCCCTTTTCTCCGTCCACGAAGGTGATGCTGCTCTTGCACGACGCCGTGTTGGTGTATCCGGGGTCGTAGGCCAGCAGTCCGAAATCATCGTCGGATGCCTTGATCTGGCGCAGGTCCAAGCAGTTGATGGAAGCGCCGTATTCGGGATAGGTCCCATAGCGGATCGGCACTTCGTATTCTTTTCCGGTGCGGTTGTCGACAATGCTGAGGGTGTCGGTTCCGGCAGCGGAAGGCGTCGCCGTTTTGGCGTCCGCTTCTTTGACAAGTTGTGACATTGTAATTCCCTCCGTTGAGGCGTGGCCGCGTCCCCGACGGTGATGTCGAAGGGTCCAAGGTGGGGCCCGGGAACGGTTTCAGCGCTGCTTGCGAGCCGCTCGCCCAAGCTTGGCCAAGCGGTGTCGATCCATCGATACGGGGTAGCGGCGCATTGCGCCTAAACCTCTCGTTCCCGCCAGTTCTCATGCATTACCCAGGCCAAACCGCCACAATCCGTGGGGTTCCCCAAAAGCGCCCGCACAAGCCCCCCCCATTCCCGAAGGCCCGAACAAGATCCGTGCAGAATACCCACCCGGTGGTGAAATGCCCCAGTGCCGTAGCTGTTTCTGGTCCGCTGTTTGGGGTTTCGAAGGCAAGACCCATTCAACCCTTCAAGATTTTCCGGCACCAGGCCTGCAGAAGGGTCCGCCGGCTGGACGAAAGGTCGCGGGTCCGGGGCATGTAGTTGACGGACATCCAGATCGACGGGTCGGTGCGCTCGAGGATGGCCTGGGCGTTCTGGGCGACTGCTTTCTCCGAGTTGAGCGGGAAGACCAGGTTCATGGCCGGATAGAGCAGGTAGTAGGTCCGCAGGACTTTCTCGTAAACCACCTCGAAGGTCAGCCGCTCGTTACCGACAGGCTCATCGGCCGAAGGATCCACGAAATATCGGCTGAAGCTGCTCATGTCGTTGGGCAAGATGCGCAAGCTGATCTGGGGCGCATTGGTGACGTAGGGAGGATTCATGAAGTTCGCGTAGCTCTTGGGAGGATACCCCTGCGGAGGCGGGTCGGTGCTGTCGTTGATGGTGAAGGTGAAAAGGAAGTTGCCCGGCTCAGCGGTATCCACGGTCAGGGCCTGCCCGGGCTCGAAGCTGGTCGATATGGGCTCGGCGTCGCCCGGCGCCTGCATGGGCACGGAGCGGTATTGCCAAACGGTGATGGGCGGGCAGGAGTCGGCTGTAAGCTCCTGTCCGCGGCGAAAGACCGAGACGGTGGCGGGCTCCTGGGTCCCATTGTTCAAAAAGGAGCTAGCGGAACCGAATTGCTCTGCATAGACAGCCTGCTGGTTTGAAACGAAGTAGTAGTCCACCTCTGCCAGAAGCTCGCCGTAGAGGGGATGCGTCAGAGACAGAGCCGCCTGAGGATCCTTCAGCAACTGCTGCGCGTCCGGGTTGGAGGAGATGTCGAAATCGAACAGCCAGCCCCTCTGATCGCCCTTGGCCGTGTCGGCGTAGTTCACCGCCCCCACCTCGGCGCTCTTCGAGCCGGAGACGACCACCAGGGAAACCGGCCCGAAGTCGTACTTGGGATTGGTATTGTCCTTCTCCTGGTAGTTGTCGGGAAAGGTGCCGGAAAAGTCGGCCGACAGAATGTCTCCGTTGCGATGTACCACCCCCGGCGCCAGGGCGATCCAGCCGTTGCTGCCGTTGTTGCTGTAAGCCTTGGGCGTGGGCAGGTTGACGGTGTCGGAGGCCAGCAGGCGGCCGGTGGGCGCTGCCACGATTTTCTCCTGCCCGAGAAGCGGCGCAAACGTGCCCACGAGTTGCAGAATCTTGGGATTGGTGCGGTCCTTGGGGTCGGGATTCTGGTAGATCTTCTCGATGCCGGCATTGCTGCCTCCCTCGGGGTTCTCCAGCAGGGGCCGGTAGAGATAATAGCGGAAGATGACGCCCCTGGCGTTCAGGCTCTCCCATCCGGGCATCTGCACCTCGGCGTCCGGGAAGGCCTGGTAGACGTAGGAGCCGGCCCCGGCGTCCGCCACCAGATTGACGTTGCGGTAGAAGTTCAGCCATTGGCCGACGCCCTTGGAGAGCTTGCCGCTGATCAAGGTCGAGCCGCCCTTCTGCAACGTCATCTGCTCGATGAAAAACTGCGTGGCGGGAGGCGATCCTTCCGAGTTGATGTCTGTAATGCTGCCGTAGAAAGTCAGTTGGGCACCCAGGCAATCCGTCAGGGGGACGTCTGCGGCGGCTTCGCTATGAATGTCGCAAGGCCCTGTCTGGACGCCGACCACCGTGATTTCGACGTCCTGAGAAGACATGTCGCCGTAGTAGTTCCACTCGGCGGGGATGACCTGCGGCGGCGATCCCTTGAACGGCTGGGCCTTCTGGGCCCAGGCAATGAAGTTTTCGTCCGACATGCCGTAAGTGCGCGCCTCGACCCTCTTCGAGTCGATCAAAGCCAGCGTCTCGCCGGCGAAGGCCCCCCAGTCTTCCGGAAACGTGACCGCTCCGGCATAGTCATCGTTGTTGGCGGTGCCGGGGTTCAAGCGGATGGTCCCCTGGACGTTGATGCGAGGGTAATCGAACACGCTCATCTCTTTTCTCCTTCCGCACAGTATCGCCTCCCCGAGAGTCCTCCTACAAGCCACCGCCTTTCTCTGTCCTCACCTCGGACAGGCACCACCCCAAGGTACTGGGTTACTTGGCTGTTGATGGATCTTGAGAGAGGCGGGCGAGGCGAGAGGCGGTGAGTTCGTACTCAGACTTCAGCCTTTCCAAGTATGCATATACTGGTCCCCGGCCTGGACGGCCGCCAGGGCCAGTTCCCATAGCTTCACGTGACATCTCGAGTTCAAGCCGGTCTATCTCCTTGCGTAAGAAATTGAGTTCATCCGCGTACTTTCGGATGCTATCAAGCCGTTGAAGGTCTTCGGTCCATTGCTGTCTCCCGTAAACTGTCTCCAAGGCCACTAGCTTACGTTGTCTGCTTTCGGCATCGCTGTCCCCTACCCAATCGAGAATGAGCTTTGCGCGATTGTTTAGCATCGACTCCTCGGCTTGTCTGGCTTGGATCTCGGCAATGGGGCGTTGGATAAGAACGAAGGCGATGACAGCCCCACCAGTCAATGCCAAGGCCTTGAAGTAGTCAAGCAACAGGCGCCGACGGATTTCGCTCCTCTGCAGTTCAATGAAGGCAATCTCGGCCTCAATCTTCTTCTTGGAAAGGTTTTCGGGCATGATTTATCGTAGTCTAGTCGAAACCGTGTCTCACTCTCAAATTGATGCCTGTGGATCAGGCGTCCACCCCCAACAACTCCTCCACACCCCACAGCGAGTCCACAATCCCCGCCTCCATCGCGGGCGTGACGCCCAAGGTCTGATGCACCCTAGTGAAGTTGTAGGCGGCAACGTGCAGGCTCACAGCGTCTCTCAAGTTGGCGAAGTTCTTCGAGAACCCGTTGGTAAGCCGGGTGAATCGGCGCATCGCCATTCGGAACGTCAGGTTGCTGCGCTCGATGATGCTGGTCGAAATGAATTGCTTGTCGGGTCGCCCCGTTACTAATCTCCGTGTTGTGGCCACAAGGCCGGATGGCCAATACCCTTCGCGCTTGTTCCCGGCCTTGGCGTGGAACAGCTTAATCACCTGGCCGTAGTCGATGTCGGCACCGAAAACGGCCTCCACGGCTTCAGGATAGGCGCGAAAGGCATCGGAGGATAGCTGGGGCTTGGTCTTGCGGCCCAGCGTGTCGGCTAGGTTGCTGATGAAGCGGAAGGCGGTGCGCTCATCGCGCTTGCCCAGCGCAAACGTGGGGATGATTTTCGATTCGGGGTCGATGGCGACGAAGGTATAGCAGTCCCCGCGCTCATGGGGATCGCCGGGGCGCAGGCGCTTCTGTTTCTTCTGAATGAACGTCCACAGCTCATCGACCTGGATCTGCGCCAAGTCCAAGTCGCGCATCTTCTCCTCCATCACGGTGCGGCATCGGCTGGCTGCGCGGTTGAGCAGGGCCAGGATGCTCTTTTTCGTGATGCCGGTGAGACGGGCCGCAGAGCGGACGGAGCAGCCCTCCAGCAGGCAGTTGATGGCTAACAGGGCCTTGGTCCGGTCCAGGCGTCCCAGGACGGGGTGAAGGGGCTTGGACTCGCTCCAGGTCCGCTTGCAGGTCTTGCACTGGTAGCGCTGGCCGCCGTCGTAGCGGCGACCGTACTTGCGGGTGTCGCCGGAATCGCAGTGGGGGCAGTCGGGGTGAGTCATCGCTTGACCTCGTGGTGCGCGATGGCTCACAATGAGTGTTGGATAACTGGCGTGAGCGATCGCGCTGGATTCGGCCCGTCGGGTGTTACTAGCACTCGGCGGGCCTTTTGTTTTCGGTTTCCTTACTTCACGGGTGGATAATACCAGAGCGGTCTGACACGATTTGGC
>DATIPQ010000055.1 GCA_035471785.1 Acidobacteriota bacterium | reverse complement strand
CGTGGCCCACAATGTCAAGAATCCTCTCAGCTCCATGAAGACGCTGATGCAACTGTGGGGCGAGTCCGACAACCTGACCGAGGAGCAGCGGCGCGAGGTTTCGATGATGATTGCCGAGGTGGACCGCCTCTCCGACACCGTAACCAGTCTGCTGCGCTTTTCCCGCCTCGAAAAAGAGGGCAAGCGGGGACCCGGGAGCCAGCAAGTCGAGCTGCTTGGGCTTTTGCAGAAGGTGGCGGGGCTGTTCCGGGGCGACATCGCTTCGCGCCAACTCTCGCTGACTGTCGCGGCGCGTCCGCGGGACGCTGGGGTGAGCAGCAACCGCGGCGCTCTCGAAGAGGTGCTGGGCAACCTCTTGGGCAACGCGGTCGAGGCCTGCAAAGCGGGCGACGAAATTGCGCTCGAGGCCCAGGTCGAGCACAATCGTTGGTGGATCAGGGTGCGCGACAACGGACGCGGCATCCCTTCCTCCATCCGTCCCCAACTCTTCGAGCCTTTCGTCAGCGACAAGTCCAAGGGCACGGGACTGGGACTGGCCATCGTCAAGCAACAGGTGGAGCGGCTGGGCGGACGGGTGGAGCTGGAACCTAGCCAGCGCGGAGCGTCCTTTCTATTGGTCTTCCCCGAGGACGGCAAGCATGAAGATACTGATCGTTGACGACGAAGAAACCGCACGCTACGGCATGCGCAAAACGCTGGCCGTCAGGGGCAAGGTCTTCGAGGCGGGAAACCTGACGGCCGCCCGGCGCATTTTCCAGGAGGAGCGCCCGGAACTGGTCTTGCTCGACCTGCGCCTGGAGGGCGAAGACGGATTCGACCTGCTCGACGAGTTGATGGCCGAAGACCTCCCGCCCCTGGTCATCATCATCACCGCCCACGGCAGCGAAAAAATCGCCGTCGAAGCCATGCGCCGGGGCGCCTTTCACTACGTGGCCAAGCCCTTCGAGATCGATGAACTGCGCCTCATCGTGCGCAACGCCGCCCGCCAGATCGAGTTGCGCCAGGAGAACGTCAACCTCAAAGCCGAACTGGCCGCCGCCAGCGGCTATGGAGATCTGATCGGCAGCAGCGAAGCCATGAAGCGCGTCTACGGACTGGTGGAAAAGGTAGCCGAAACCGACGTCACCGTGCTCTTGACGGGGGAGAGCGGATCGGGCAAGGAACTGGTGGCGCGCGAGATCCACCGGCGCAGTCCCCGCGCCTCCAAGCCTCTGGTCTGCGTCAATTGCGCGGCCATCCCCGAGAACCTGATCGAAAGCGAACTCTTCGGTCACGAAAAGGGAGCCTTCACGGGCGCCTCCCAGCGCCGTCTGGGCAAGTTCGAGCAGGCCGACGGAGGCACGCTCTTTCTGGACGAGGTGGGCGACATGCCGGTTGAGACCCAGGCCAAGATCCTGCGCGTGATCGAAGACAAGCGCATCGAGCGGCTGGGCGGCAACCAGGCCGTCCAAGTAGACGTCCGCCTGGTCAGCGCCACCAACCGCGACCTCAAGGAGATGGTCACGGAAGGAAGCTTTCGCGAAGACCTCTACTATCGCCTGGAGGTGGTGCGGATCGAGGTGCCTCCCCTGCGCATGCGTCGCGAGGACGTCCCCGCCCTGGTCGAATATTTCAGCCAGATTTTCGCCGCCAAGCACCAGCGCCCCAAGCCGCGCTTCAGCGACCAGGCGCTGTCCAGGCTGGCTGCCTTCCACTTCCCAGGCAACGTGCGCCAGTTGCGCAACATGATCGAGCGGCTGGTGGTGCTGGGCAACGAAGAAGAAACGGGAGTGGAACAACTTCCCGAAGAGGTGCGCAACTACCTTCCAGGGAGCGGCGTCGACACCAGCGGACTGCATCTGGAACCGTTCTTCCGGCTCGACTTCAAAGAAGCCCGCGAGGAATTCGAGAAGCGCTACCTGCAATGGCAACTGCGCCGGCACGACCACAACATCACCCACACCGCCCAAGCCATAGGCATCCACCGCCAGAGCTTGCAGCAGAAAATGAAGGATCTGGACCTGCGCAAGGACGAGTGAGATTCCTTTCGGCGAGTTTATTCGCTTTTTTGTAGGAAACAGCAGAGCGATGATGCATGATAGGGGGCAGCTATGAGGACATCTTTCTCTCTATGGAAGAGTATTTGGAGGACTTCGATGCGACAGACGATTGCCCTTGGGGCCCTTTTTCTGTTCTTGGCGGGAACGGCTGCGGCTCAGAACGTCGGCGACCAAGCCACAGCCGGCTACAACCCCCAACGCACCGGCTTGAATGCCCACATGGGCAACTTCAATGCACCCCTGCGCATGATCCGCTCCCTGACACTGGGAGGAGTGGACGACGCCCGGGGCTGCACGGCCTTCGAGGATTTCTTGGTTGTGGGCGAGAGTTCCGACGGAGTCGACCCCGTCCGCTACAGTCTCTTCGACCTGCGCCAGCAGGCGGACGTCCTGACGCCTCTTTTGACCACCACCTTCCTGGGCACCGAAGAGATGCTGAACTTCACGCCCTCCTACGCCAACGATATTCTGCTCCTGGGCGGACCGGCCACCTCCACCGTCAAGGCTATCCGCGTCTCCGTTCTGAGCGAGATCTGGCAAGACGTCACTGTCGGCAGTTCGCAGGGCCGCCATCCGGTCGTGACGGGCGACTTGGCCCTCTATGCCGGAGATCAGAAAGTGGCGGCCCGCCAAGCCTCCACCGGAATCACCTTGTGGGAAGTGGACTCCACTGTGGGTGAAGCTCCGCTGGTGATGCAGGGAGACCGGGCTTATGTCCTGCAGCAGGACGGCACGCTCAACGCACATGCTCTCAGCGACGGCTCCACCCTTTGGTCGCTGGCCTTTATCGGTTCCGCCGGTTCCTCCTTGGCCGCCACCGAGAAGTATGTCTTCGCCACCAACCCGGTCGCGAGCGCTTACGGCGCCATCCGCGTCTCGGACCAAACCCTGGCTTGGGTTGAGACAGATGGCTTCACCCTGGCCCCGGGCGGCTTGGCTCTGGGCTATGATCGCCTCTATGTGTTCCTGGAGGACAACGGAGCCGGGGCGGCCGAAATCCGGGTCCACGACCCTGACAATGGAGATCTGCTGACCGTCATCACCGAAGATGGCAGTGGACTGCGCTTTCCCTCCTTGCTCAACAACAACCTGGTTTACGCCCTGGGTGACGACATCCTCATCCGCGACGCTTTCAGCGGCGTCTTGCTGGCGCGCCTGCCGGCGCCCGATTTGAGAGGGCTGGTGGGGCACGAGGGGCAGTTGTTCGCCCTCTTCCCTGAAGTAATGGAGATCTGGGAACCCTCGGGGGAGATTTTCTTCCCCCAAATCGCCGACGGCGAGGGGCAATCGACGCTCATCACCCTGGTCAACTTGGGCTTTGAGGAGGCCAACGGCCAAGTCGACTTTATCGGCATCGACGGACAGCCGCTCAGCCTGCCCATCGCCGGGGTGGGCGGGACCGACTCCAGCGTCGAGTTCGTCATCCCGCCCCGCTCCTCGCTGCGGGTGCAGACGGGCTCCGGAAACACCCTGCAACGAGGATGGGCCGTGGTCAGCGCCGATCAGGATGTGCGCGGCAGCGCCCTCTTCCAGTTCTCGTCGGCCGGAACCGTCCTCTTCGAAGCCGGGGTGGCGCAGAGCACCGCCGTCGGCGAAGCCCTGGTGTTCATCCAAAAGGATATCGGCCTCTCGCCGGTGGACGGCGTCACCGAGGTCAATTTCAGCACCGGCGTGGCCCTGGCCAATCCTTCCCAACAGGATGCTGAAGTGGAGATGACCCTGGTTGACGACGATGGCGTCATCGTGGCCACGATCACGCTACCGCTGGCGGCCGGAAACCAGGACTCGAGGTTCATCGAAGAGTTCTTTCCCGATGACGTGGGAGAGACCTTTGAAGGCACCCTGCGCCTGAGTTCCGATGTACCCGTAATCGTCACCTCCCTGCGCACTTCGGGCGGATTCCAGCTCTCCAGCCTGCCCGCCGGGCAAGCGCGCTAGCGCCGCCGCGAATGGGGAATCGCGGTTCGAGACGATCCGCGATTCCCTTAATTCCCCCTGTGATTTTGTGTAGAATCGTGAGAGTGTCAGGCGCGTTGCGCCGGCGGAGGGAAGATGACGCATGAGTCAAAGCGGATCGAATCCGGCCACTGTTCAGAAGCCCAAGACTCGGCGCAAGATCACAAAGCCCCCCATGTTCAGGGTCCTCCTCCATAATGACGATTACACCAGCATGGACTTCGTAGTCGATATTCTCCGCAGCATCTTCCGCAAGAGCGAGACGGAGGCCGTTCAGATCATGCTCAACGTGCATTACCAGGGAATCGGAGTGGCCGGTCTCTACCCGGCTCAAACTGCCGAAACCAAGATCCGTTCGGTGCACAGTCGGGCCAGGGATAACGGCTATCCCTTGAGATGTTCGATGGAGCCAGAGTAGAGAGCCGAGAAGATTATGATGTTGAGCAAACCTTTGGAAGCCTTACTGGAGTCGGCCTTCCGCAAAGCCCATGACCAACGTCATGAGTATTTTTCCGTGGAGCATCTTCTGCTGGCCCTTCTGCAGGACGAGTACGGAGTCGAAGTTCTGGTCAACTGCGGAGGGGACATCCGCCAACTGCGCAAGGATCTGGAAGAATTCGTGTCCCAGGACCTGGCCCGCGTAGAGGGCGAGGACGAGTATGTGCTGGAGCAGACGGTGGCTTTCGAGCGGGTGATGCATCGCGCCTTCACTCACGTCCACTTTTCAGGCAAGAAAGAAGTCGACGCGGGAGATCTCCTGGCCGCCATCCTGGAAGAGGACGAAACTCACGCCGCCTACTTTCTAGCCTCCCAGGACATCGCCCGGCTGGACGTGCTCAACTACATCTCTCACGGCGTCTCCAAGAGCGCCTCCGAGGACGTCTTCGGAGAGCCGCCGGCTGAGCTGGACGAGGACGAAGAGGCCGAAGCCGAAGAAAGCGTCTACGGTCCCGCCCGGCGGGCCAAGGCCGATCCGGTGGAAACCTTTACGGTCGACCTGGTGGCCAAAGCCGCCGAGGGACGCATCGATCCGCTCATAGGACGCCACGCTGAACTGCGCCGCACCGTTCAAGTCCTGTGCCGCCGGCGCAAGAACAACCCCATCTTCGTAGGGGATCCGGGCGTGGGCAAGACGGCCCTGGTGGAAGGCCTGGCCCGGCGCATCTTCGAGGGACGCGTCCCCGAGCTGCTCAAAAGCGCCACCATCCTCACCCTCGATCTGCCGGCCCTGCTGGCCGGCACCAAGTTCCGGGGCGACTTCGAACAGCGCCTGAAAGCGGTGCTCAAAGGCGTGGCCAAGCGCGAAAACGTGGTGCTCTTCATCGACGAGATCCACACCGTGGTCGGCGCCGGAGCCACATCCGACGGTTCCATGGACGCCTCCAACATCCTCAAGCCGGTGCTGGCCGAGGGAGAAGTGCGCTGCATCGGTTCAACCACCTATGAGGAATACAAGCGTCACTTCGAGCGCGACCGCGCGTTGCTGCGGCGCTTCCAGAAGATCGACGTGCGCGAGCCCAGCGTGCAGGAGACCTTCCTCATCCTCAAGGGCCTGAAGAGCCACTACGAGGACTACCACGGCATCCAGTATTCTGAAACCTCCTTGAAGGCGGCCAGCGACCTGTCTCACAAGCACATCAACGACCGCTATCTGCCCGACAAGGCCATCGACGTTATCGACGAGGCGGGCGCCATCATGCGCCTGCGTCCCAAGGGCAAACGGCGCAAGATGGTCTTGCCCCACGACATCGAAAAGATCGTGGCCGACATCGCTCAGATTCCCACCCGCAGCGTCAACACTTCCGACAAGGAAAGGCTGGCGGCCCTGGAGGGCGAACTGAAGAAAGTGGTCTTCGGCCAGGATGAGGCCATCCACTCGGTTTCTTCCGCCATCAAGCGCGCGCGGGCCGGGCTGGGCAATCCCGAGCGTCCGGTGGGCTGCTTTCTCTTCACCGGTCCCACCGGCGTGGGGAAGACCGAAGTGGCCAAGCAGTTGGCCTCGATTCTGGGCGTCCACTTTATGCGCTTCGACATGAGCGAGTACATGGAACGCCACTCGGTGGCCCGGCTGATCGGCGCGCCTCCCGGCTACGTGGGCTTCGACCAGGGAGGGCTGCTCACCGAAGAGGTCCGCAAGCACCCCTACTCGGTGCTGCTGCTGGACGAGATGGAAAAGGCCCATCCCGAGGTCTTCAACATTCTCCTCCAGGTCATGGACCGGGCCTCACTGACCGACAACAACGGACGCAAGGCCGACTTCCGCAACGTCATCATCATCATGACCTCCAACGTGGGGGCCCGCGAAGTGAGTGCGGAATCGATCGGCTTCGGCGATTCGGCCATGGTCGCCAACGCCGAGATGCGCTCCAAGGCCAAGAAGGCGCTGGAGAAAGCCTTCAGTCCCGAGTTCCGCAATCGCCTCGACCGCGTCGTCAATTTCTCCAGTCTGCCTCCCGAGATCATCGCCAAGGTGGTCGACAAGTTCATCCGCGAGGTGCAGCTTCAGCTCATCGAGCGCAAGGTCAAGCTTGAGGTCACCCCGGCGGCCCGCACATGGCTTGCTGAGAAGGGCTACGACATCAAATTCGGAGCGCGTCCGCTGCACCGCCTGATTCAGACCGCCATCAAGGACCGCCTCTCCGACGAACTGCTCTTCGGCAAACTGTCCTCGGGCGGGAAGGTCACCGTCCGCCTCAGGGACGGAGAATTGGCCTTCGACGTGTAACCCTCGTCCGCCGACGCCCCCTTAGCCAATGCCCGTCTATCAACTCGGTCCCGAACTCGTCTTCCCTCCTCCCGAGTGGTCGGAGCCGGACGGGCTGCTGGCCGTGGGCGGCGATCTCTCGCTGGAACGCCTTCTGGCGGCCTACTCGCAGGGCATCTTCCCCTGGTACTCGGAAGAAAGCGACATCCTCTGGTGGTCGCCCGATCCGCGCATGGTCCTCAAACCGGGGAAAATGCACGTCTCGCGCTCGCTGGCCAAGGCGATACGCCAGGAGCGCTTCCAGGTGAGGGTCGACAGCGCTTTCTCCCAAGTCATCCGGCACTGTGCCGACAATCCCCGCCCGGGACGCCAGTCCACCTGGATTACCGACGACATGCTGCAGGCCTACGGCCGCCTGCACCAGGCCGGATTCGCCCATTCGCTGGAAGCCTGGCAGGACGGCCGCCTGCAGGGAGGGCTCTACGGCGTCTCCCTGGGCGGCATGTTCTTCGGCGAGTCGATGTTCTCGCTGGCCTCAGACGCCTCCAAGGTGACATTGGCGGCCCTCAGCAGGGGGCTGCAGAAATGGGGATTCGACCTCATCGACTGCCAGGTGCCGTCCCCACATCTCAAAAGTCTGGGATGCCGCGAGATGTCCCGCCGCCGCTTTTTGAAGCGGTTGCGGCAAAGCCTGCAACGACCTACCCGCAAGGGCCCCTGGCCTGAAAAGCGCTTCAATCCTTGAACGGAACTCATCTAATTATTCGATGGTCCGAATAAAAACTTTCTATTTTACTTATGGTCACGCAGCTGCTTCAATAGGTAACCTATGCCCAGAGAGCAGAGCGGGGGGCTGTATCGCTCCAGCTACGAACATGACGGATGCGGGGTGGGCTTCGTGGCCCACCTCTCGGGAGAGCCCAAGCGCGCCATTGTGGAGATGGGGCTGGAAGCTCTGCGCCGCATCGATCACCGCGGAGCCGTGGCCGCCGACGGCAAGAGCGGGGACGGTTCAGGCCTTCTGACCGCCATTCCCGAGGAGGTCTTCGGCCCAGGACGCGCGGTGGGCGTGGTTTTTATCGAGGGATCCCCGCAGCCGCTGCAAGGCGCCGCCCAAGAGCTGGCGCAGGAACGCGGACTCAGGGTCGACGAGTGGCGCCCGGTCCCTGTCGACCGGCAGGTTCCGGGCCAGTTGGCAGCCGCTTCTCAGCCCCACATCTTTCATATGATTCTGGAGCCGGACGGGAGCCGTCCGCGGCCCGACGGGCGGAACCCTCTGCAGGAGCGCAATCTCTACCTGCTGCGACGCAAGATGCAGCGCTTGCCCGGTTGCTGCGTGCCCTCCCTGTCGAGCCGGGTCATGGTCTACAAGGGACTGTTGCGGGCCCGTGACCTGGGCGACTTTTACCTCGATCTTCAACGCTCCGACTTCGTTTCCCGTTTCGCCGTCTTCCATCAGCGTTACAGCACCAACACCTTTCCCTCCTGGCGCCTGGCTCAGCCCTTTCGCCTGCTGGCCCACAACGGCGAAATCAACACGCTCAGCGGCAACCGCCTGTGGTGGTCCTGCCGCGAGGCCCTGATCGAGCACTCGGATTGGGGAGAGGACTTGGGCGATCTGCTGCCGCTTCTGGAAGAAGACGCTTCCGACTCGATGAGTCTCGACAACCTGCTGGAGTTCCTGACATTGAGCGGATGGGACCTGTTCGAGGCCGTCATGGCGCTGGTCCCGCAGGCCTGGGAGGGCTGCTCGGAAATGTCAGAGGAAGTGCGCGACTTTTATCGCTACCATGCCTGCATTCAGGAGCCCTGGGACGGTCCGTCGGCGCTGGTCTTCACTGACGGCCTGCGGCTGGGCGCCGCTCTGGACCGCAACGGCTTTCGACCCTTGCGCTATCAGCGCAGCAGCGACGGGGTGGTCATGGCCGGTTCTGAAACGGGTCTTTTCGACCTCAGTCCTTATCGCATCGAAGAAAGCGGCGATTGCCGTCCCGGCCAAATCCTGGGAGTCGACTTCCAGCAGGGACGTTTGCTGCATCAGGACGAGATTCTGCGCGGGGCGGTGCGAGGACGTCCCTGGAACCTGTGGCTGAAGCGCGGACTGCGCCGCCTGGAGGCGGGCTGCGAACCGCTCTCCTCCTCCCAGCGCTTGAGCGAGCAGGAACGGCTGTGCCTGCAGCAGGCCATGGGCTACAGCAAAGAGGAGTGGGACTTCATCCTCCAACCCATGATCGAAACCGGCAAGGAACCCATCGGTTCCATGGGCGACGATACGCCCCTGGCGGTGCTTTCGCCTCATTGCCGGCCGCTTTCCCATTACTTCCGCCAGCGCTTCGCTCAGGTCACCAATCCGCCCATGGACTCTCTGCGCGAGGGTTCGGTGATGTCGCTGCAATCGCTGCTGGGCCCCATGCGCGATCCGCTGCGGCGGACGGCCCGCCAGGCTGAACGGATTTCTCTCGAAACGCCCTTCCTGTCCTCTCCGATGTTGAGTCGTCTCAAGGCCGAAACGCCCTTCCTCACAATGGACGTCTGTTTCGGAGAGGAGGAGGGCCTGCCTGGGGCTTTGCGCAGGCTCCAGGCCCAGGCTGAAGAGGCGGCACGGCGGGGGGACTGGCTCTTGCTGCTCAGCGACCGCAACATCGACCGCCGCCGCATCGCCATCCCCTCGCTGCTGGCCCTGGGAGCCGTCCATCACCATCTGGTGCGCCGCGGACTGCGCGGACGGGTCAGCATCGTCTGCCAGGCGGCGGACGTGCGCGACGATCACCACCTGGCTCTTCTGATGGGTTACGGCGCCTCCGCAGTCTGTCCCTGGCTGGTGCTGGAATCGCTTGACGAGGCTCAAGCCGCCCAGTACCGCCGGGCCCTGGAAAAAGGCCTGCTCAAGATCATGTCCAAGATGGGCATCTGTACGCTTTCCGGATACCAGGGAGCGCAGATCTTCGAGATCCTGGGGCTGGACCGGGAGGTGGTGGAGGAGTGCTTTACGGGCACGCCCTCGCCCCTGGGAGGCATCGGCTACGCCGAGATCGAGGAAGACCTGAGAGCACGCCATCAAGAAGCCTACCAGGACTGTCCCGAGCGCCTCCCGCTGGGCGGACTGCACCGCTTTCGCCGCGGCCAGGAACACCACGACCTCAATCCCGATATGGTGAAGAAGGTGCAGGCGGTGGCTCAGGGCCGGCCCGGTTCTCAGGCTGCATTTCAAGAATTTCTCAAGTCGCGTCCGCCGGTGTCGCTTCGCGATCTGCTCGACTTCCGAGAGCATGAGAGGGCTATAGCGCTCCAGGAAGTCGAGCCGGCGGACGCCATCTGCCGGCGCTTCACCACTGCTGCCATGTCGCTGGGCGCCCTCTCCCCCGAGGCCCACCAAACGCTGGCCCTGGCCATGAACCGGCTGGGAGGCGTCAGCAACAGCGGCGAAGGGGGCGAGTCGCGCCGCCGCCTGCTCAGCAAAGGCACCGCGGAGGACGCCAACAGCCGCGTCAAACAGGTGGCTTCGGGACGCTTCGGCGTCACCGCCCAATACCTGGTTTCGGCCGACGAGCTGCAGATCAAGATGGCCCAGGGATCGAAGCCTGGCGAGGGAGGGCACCTGCCGGCCCACAAGGTCAATGAACACATCGCCGAACTGCGCCACTGCCGTCCCGGGACGGAACTCATCTCGCCGCCTCCCCACCACGACATCTACAGCATCGAAGACCTGTCGCAGTTGATCTACGACCTCAAGGAGGTTCAGCCCGAGGCCGCGGTGAGCGTCAAGCTGGTCTCCGAAACCGGGGTTGGGACGGTGGCTGCGGGGGTGGTTAAGGCGGGCGCCGACGTGGTTTTCATCAGCGGACACGACGGCGGGACGGGAGCCTCTCCCCGCGGCTCCATCAAGTACGCCGGCACTCCCTGGGAACTGGGGCTGGCCGAGACCCATCAGACTTTGACCCGCAACGGATTGCGTTCGCGGGCGGCACTGACCGTGGACGGCGGGCTCAAGACGGGCCGGGACGTCATGATGGCGGCTTTGCTGGGCGCCGACCGCTTCGGATTCGGAAGCGTGGCGCTGGTGGCCGCCGGTTGCGTCATGGCCCGCGTCTGCCACCAGAACACCTGTCCCGTGGGCGTGGCCACTCAGCGTCCCGACCTGCGCGAGCGTTTCCTCAAAGATCCGCGCCGCGTCATCCGCTATCTGCGCTCGCTGGCCGAGGAGGTCCGCCACCTGCTGGCCGCGCTGGGTCTAAGGACGCTGAAGGAAGCGGTTGGACGAACCGATTTGCTGGTCCGCCGCGCCCTCCCCGGCCACCCGCGGACGCAGCGGCTCGACCTCTCGCCCCTGCTCCGCCGCGAAGAGGCCCCTCGCCTCGTCAGAACCGCGGCGGTTGGCCGCCCAAGTCCGCTGATGAGGGCCGCTTCCCGCGTCCTGGCAAGGGACGACGACGCGCACCTCTTCTTCCCCATCCACAACCGTCAGCGCTCGGTGGGTGCCCGTTTGGCGGGAGAAATCGCCCGTCTCAGCCTGGCCGGAAAGCCCTTCCAAGGCCGAGTGCGGGCCTGCTTCCAGGGCGCCGCCGGACTCAGCTTCGGGGCCTTCTGCAGCCGGGGCATGCATCTGACCCTGGTGGGAGCCGCCAACGACTACGTGGGCAAGGGCATGTCGGGAGGAGAGCTGGTCTTGCGTCCGCCCGACGGGGTGGAGGCCTCGCAACCCCGTTCCATCGCCGGAAACACGCTGCTCTACGGCGCCACCGGAGGCCAGCTCTACGCAGCCGGAGTGGTGGGCCAGCGCTTTGCCGTGCGCAATTCAGGGGCCCTGGCCGTGGTGGAAGGCTGCGGAATGCACGGATGCGAGTACATGACCGCAGGCATGGCCGTGATCCTGGGCCCGGTGGGTCCCAACTTCGCCGCCGGGATGACGGGCGGCAGCGCCTTCGTCTACGACCCCGACGACCGCCTCCACGTGCATCTCAATCCGCAAACCGTTGAGGCCCGCCAGCTAGAGGCCGAAGAGGACTTGCGTCCTTTGCACGACTGCCTGAGCCGCCACCTCCAACTGACCAACAGTCCTCTGGCCGAGGAACTGCTCGCCCACTGGCCGGTCAGCAGGCATTGTTTCAAGCGGGTCACGCCTCGCCGGCGCCAATCCCGCCCTTCCCTTCAGCCTATGGCAGTGGGCGCCAGCGAGTAGAGTCAGCGCAGGTAGCGCTTGAGCGTGCGGGCATAGGACGGTTTGAGTTTCTTGAGAATCTCGTATTCCTTGCGGGCGGCTGTCAGGTTGCGCTGAGCCACGTAGGCCAGCCCCAGTCCGTAATGGGCCTCGGCCGAGTTGGGGGACCACTGGATGGCCTTTTTGTAGGAGGCGATCGACTGGGGAATCATGCGCATCATGTACTGTGAATTGCCCAGCGCCGCGTAGGTGTCGCCGTTGCCCTTGATGGAGGCGGCGCGTTGAAAAGCCTCGATGGCTTCCACGTGGCGCGAGGAGTCGGCAAGGGCCAGGCCCAGCGTGTAGTGATGCTCGGCCACCGATGAATCGAGCCGTGCAGCCTTCTTCAAGGCGGTGACGGCGGCGGCGTACTGCTGGTAGTTGTAATGCAGCTTTCCCAGTGCGAAGAAGATGTCGGCGTCGTCGGGTTCGAGTTCGGCGGCCTTGCGGAAAGCCTCCACTGCCTTGCCGTACTGCCCTGTTTCGGAAAGTGAGACGCCCAACGAATAGTGGGCGTTGGCCAGCGAAGGATCGGCCTCCACGGCCTGAGTGAAGAACTGCGCCGCTGCCCTGTGATCGCCCGCGGCCGACTTTTGCAGGCCGCGGTTGAAGAGGGCCTGGGCGTCTTTGGGATTGGCTTCCAGGGCGCTGCCATAGGCTTGCTCGGCCTCGTCGGCGCGTCCCACCTCCTCCAAGGTGCGGGCCAGGTTGTAGGAGGCCTGGGCATTGGAGGGGTCGATGCGCTGCGCTTCAGCGAAAGACTGCAAGGCGGCATCGTAGTTCTTCATCTCGAAGAACATCTGACCCAGCAGATCGTGAAAGGTGGAGACTTCAGGGGCGTCGTCGCGGGCCTTGAACAACTGGGCCTCGGCCTCTTCGTTCTTGCCCAGTGCCAGCAGGGCCTTGGCCAGGTTGTAGTGGGCCGTGTAGCTCCTGGGGTTCAGCTTCAGTGCCTGGCGGTAGACTTGCGCCGCTTCTTCGTATCGCTCCTCGAGCAGCAAGGCTTCTGCCTTGGCTTCGATCTGCATCGACTCCTGATAGCCCAAGGCGCTACCCGCCAATAATGCCGTACAGAGAAAGATGGTTGCCTTCTTCATGCGCTCCTTTTGATGCACTAATTGTAAAGAAGTTCGACTCTTTAGGCTAGATTCATTGCTTTTGCGCTGTATCGAGGCGGACCTTCTCTCCGCAGCGCGGCTGGAAAACCGCTAGAATGCTGCCTTTATGAGCACGGAAGCGAAGTTGCAGGAGTTGTTCAGCCGCAGCGAGGAACTGGAGGCGCTGCGGGGAATCGGGGACGGACTGGCCTGGGACCAGGAGGTCATGATGCCCAAGAAGGGAGGGCCTCTGCGGGCCCGCCAGATTTCGGTCCTGGCCTCCCTCAGCCATGAGAGGCTGACCGATCCGGCCTTGGGCGAGCTGTTGCAGGAGCTCTCTTCGGACGGGGAACTCAACGAGTGGGACGCGGCCTCCGTCCGCGAGCTGAAGCGCCAGTATGACAAGGGCGTCCGGCTGCCCTCTGACCTGGTTCGCGAACTGGCTCTGACCGGCTCCTTGGCCTACGAGGCCTGGGTTGAAGCCCGCCAGAAGTCCGACTTCGCGGCCTTCGCCCCCCATCTCGAGAAGATGCTGCAACTGAAGCGCCGCCAGGCCCAATGCCTGCGCAATGGAGGCACTCTTTACGACGCGCTTCACGATTCCTACGAGCCGGGGATGACCAGCGCTCAGTTGGATGAGTTGTTCGCCGTCCTGCGTCCGCGCTTGAGCGGCCTGCTGGGCCGGATTCAGGAATCGCCCAACCAGCCCGACCGCGGTCTGCTGCAGCGTCCGGTGGCGGTGGACGTGCAGAACGACTTCGGGCGCTCGGTGCTCAGCGCCATGGGATTCGATTGGCAGGCCGGACGCCTCGACGTCTCGCCGCATCCCTTCTGCGTGGGCATCTCGCCGCTGGACGTGCGCATGACCACCCGCTACTCGGAAACCCAGTTGGGCAGAGCCTTCTTCGGGATGATCCACGAGTGCGGCCATGGACTCTACGAGCAAGGGCTGGAGGCGGCCCGCTTCGGTCAGCCGGTCATGTCGTCGGTTTCGCTGGGCGTCCACGAATCGCAGTCGCGCCTGTGGGAGAATGTCATCGCCCGCAGCCGCGCTTTCTGGAGCCACTGGCTGCCCAAGCTGGCCGAAAGGGCTCCCAACCTCTCCGACGTCGCTCTCGACGACTGGGTGCATGCCGTCAATTTGGTGGAGGCTTCCTACATCCGCGTGGAGGCCGACGAGGTCACCTACGGGCTGCACATCATCCTGCGCTACGAGATCGAGAAAGCCCTGGTGGAGGGCGAACTGGAAGTCGAGGATCTGCCAGAGGTCTGGAACGACAAAATGGAGGAGTACCTGGGCATCCGTCCCGGCAACGCCGCCGAGGGCGTGCTGCAGGACACCCACTGGTCGCAGGGGCTGGTCGGCTACTTCCCCACCTACTTGCTGGGCAACGTCTACGCCGCCCAACTCCATGCCAAGGCCCAGCAGGACCTCCCCGACCTGGAGCAGCAAATCGCCACCGGCCGGATGCGTCCCCTGCTGGACTGGCTGCGCCAAAAAATCCACCGCCAGGGAAGCCTCTACCGGCCCGTCGACCTCATCTCCCGCGCCACCGGCTCCGCCCCCGACTCCAAGCACCTGCTCGACTACCTGGAGAGCAAGTACGCGGCCCTTTACCGGCTTTGAGCGAACTGGTGACCGTGCAACTTTCGGGAGGGAAGTCTCCTCCTGGCTGGCCGAGGTTGCATTTTTGATGTTTGATGTTCTATGCTTGATGCATGCGCACCACTCTGGATATCGATGACGACATCCTTCAAGCCGCAAAGGAACTGGCTAAGCGGCGCAAGAGCAGTGCAGGCAAGGTGCTGTCCGACTGGGCTCGGGAGGCTCTGACGCCGCGGCCAGGGGCTGGAGAGAGGCGGCTCCGCAATGGGGTTCCTGTACTACCTGAGGACAAGAGGGGAGGGGTCGTCACGCTTGAAGCCGTGAATCGGCTGCGCGATGAGGAGGCCGATTGACGGTCCTGCTCGACGTTAACGTCCTCGTCGCACTTTTCGATCCGGCTCACATCGATCATGAGACTTGTCACCGGTGGTTCGCAACGCAAGTAGACGACGGATGGGCCAGTTGCCCTCAGACCGAGAACGGGCTGGTCCGCGTCCTGGCAAACCCCAAGTATCCAGGCCGCCGCACGACCATCGCGGACGCGATCGGGCGCTTGCGCGAGTTCCAATCCAACACGCAACACTCTTTTTGGGAGGACTCCCTGTCAGTGGGTTCGCCCAAGTGGCTTCGGATTCAGCACATCCAAGGACATCGCCAGTTGACAGACGTCTATCTTCTGGGGTTAGCGGTCCATCGCGACGCCGCCCTGGCGACCCTCGACCAGCGGATCAACATTGAAGCGGTCAAAGGGGCTCGACAGCGGCATCTCCAGCTCCTCAAGTAGAATCGCCGCGCTCAGCGGCTGGCCAGATGCTGGATCATGGCTTGCAGGAGGATGAGGCGGAGGTGCGGGGCGAAGGTGCGGGTGTAGTCGCGGGCGGCTTGAAAGTCGAGGCGCGCCCAGGCCGCGACAGAAGCCCTTTCTATGTAAGGAGAGTTGCTGAGCCGGACGGGTTGGGAACCCCCTCCCTCGCCCCCTCGCACCTCATCGGCCAGGGCCAGGCCCATCTGAATGAGGTCGAAATCGACGACGTCATTGAGGGAACCCTCCCAACTGATGAGAGTGGCGAGCCGTCTCTCCTCTTCTTGCGGCTCCAAGTCTTGCAACTCTATGCTCCGGCGTATTGACTCCAGGGTCCAGACCGCCAGGTCGAGGTTCCGATGGCGGCTTTGCTCAAATAGGATCTTGAGCTGTTTGAAACCGTCCTCCTGCTCGCTCATCTGCTCCACCTGCCGACGGACCCAATCGGGACGGAAGGGCATCTCGCGAACAAGATCCTGAGTACGGTCATTGATCTCCCTGGCCTGAGTTCGGCTCTCGAAGCGACGGATATTGCCCTGCCCATCCAAGGAGCCGACTTGAGCTGCATTGAGAAACTCATCCAGGCCTCCGGCCTTGTCGACTAAATCGCTGAGCCACGGCATTTCCTGCGCGAGTTCCAACATAAGCTGCGGTCGGCGGCTGGTGTTGTGGCGGAGTACGTTCCAGATCTGGAACTCGGCGTACGACATCGTCAGTTCATGCGGCCCTGCCTTCATCACAAACCCGTTGGCGGAAGGGGGCGTCATTCTTCTCAAGGCATCGAACAGTGGCGGCAGCAACTCGGGATAGGAGCGGGAGACCCTGTGGGCCAAGTTCAGCAAGACCTGCGCTGACCTCTGATCTGCCTGTCGCGCTGAAAGCCGCTCGATAACGGCCTCTACGACAACGGGGGCTTTATCGGGAGACTCTCTTAAATCCTCAAGCTGCTTGAGGACCGACATCGGCACGCCCCCACTTCTTGCTAAGGAGTTAATGGCTTGGCGCGGGTCGCGGCGGAACTGCCTTGCGAATCCTTGCGAGGTCAGTCTACGCCACATCTCGCTGTGTTTCTTCAGCGATTCGATTCCCAGACGTTGCGGCGGCGCCGGCCAGTCCAGTAGGAGTTGGTGTGCCCTAGTAGCGTCCTGTTGAGCCATTTGTGCGGCGCAACCGAGAAGCAGGCCCCAGGAGTGATCATACTCAGCCACCGCTTGGGCCCGGCCCGCCTGGCGAACAAGCCGGTCAGCGATCTCCCCGATCCGGTCCACCGCCGCCCGCGGGTGGACTCGCACCCACAGTTCGGGCAAGCCGTGGAGGTTCTCGATGGGCTCCTCTTGCAGCAACACGGTCAGGGCTTCTTCCAACAAAGAGCGTGCCTGGCGGATGCGCTGAGGGGTAGTGCTGAGGGCTCTTGCTATGCGGTTGACGTCATCATCTTCGAGAGCCACGACCTCAACCCGGCGGAGACCTTCCTGAGTCTGCGCCAACACGAGTCCGCTGAGCAGGCAGAAAAACAGAACCGCTAAAATATTTCGCATGGCTTCTAACTATCTTTGGATGGATGAGCAACAGAAATGGTTCCGCTTAAATGCAAACTAGTAGAGCAGGAAGGCGCGGCGGCGTTGGGCGAAGGCGGCGGGGCTGGATTTCCAGGATTCCAGGACTTGAGCAGGGGGCGGACGGATGGGCTTCCGATGAGGCGGTCGAGGATGTGGACCTGGAAGCCGCTGCAGCGCTGGCCGGCGTACTTGGAGAAGGTGGCTTGAAAGCCCTGGGTCGCCCTTTAGGGCCACCAGAAACTCCAAGTATTCCGGACTCCCTTCATCGGCTGCGTGCGTTCATTTCCCCTTTTGCTTCGGCCAAGTAGGCCCGCAGGTCGCGAAGGTCCTTTCCAGTGAGTTCGGGCCAGGGGCGGCCTTGGCCCAGGATGGCTTCTCTCATGATGGGAGAGTGACTCCATAGGGCGGAGACCAGTGCGGCGGGGGAATCGGCGGCCGGGCTTTGGCTGAGGTCGGGTGCGACAGCCGCCGGACCTTTCGCTTCGAACTCCTGAGCGGCGGCTGAGGGTTGGTGGCAATCGGCGCACATGCGGCGGGAAAAGACTTGAGCGCCGCGTTGAGGGTTTCCGGGAGGTTCGGCGAAGGGGAGAAAGTAAAGAAAGGCGGTCAAGTCGGCCAGGTCCGATCCCTGGGAAAGGGGCCATTCAATGCCTCGCGCCGACATGGCCTCGCGCATATCCAGGAGGTGGTTCAACATGGCGCCGGCGATGGATTCCGCAGAGCGCCGCGGGAGGCTGCTCAGATCTGGACCGGCGCCGCCTCGGGCATCGCTCCCGTGGCATTTCGCGCAGCCCATATCGTTGAAGCGGCCGCTGCCTCGATTGGGATTGCCGGGCGCGGACAGAAGGGGCGTACGCGGCCCCGGAGCGGATTGCTGGCGTATGAAGGCGCTCAGATCAGCCAGATCGCCGGGCCCGAAGGCGGGTGGTGCGATGTTGCGTTGGCGCATGCTTTCAATCATGGCCGGGCCATGATTCCAGATCTCTTGAGCAACGTATAGCGGTGAGGCGAAGCGCTTAAGCTCCAGCAGGTCGGGAGCGCTTCCGAGGCGTCCGCCGCCGATGACATGGCATGAGGAGCATTTGCGCTCTTGAAAGACCTTGCGTCCTCGAGCGGGCTGACCAGGACGTCCCAGGTAATCGATAAAGTAAAGAAATGCGAAGAGCTCGGTCGTTTCCTTCTCGTTGAGTCGAGGCCAAGCCAGACGGTTGCGCTCGAAGCTCACGCTCATACCGGGCACGTGGTTCCAGAGGGAAGCGCCCAAGTCCAAGAAGGACCCTTGAAACCGCCCGTGGCCCAGGCTGGGACCGATGCTCGCGCCCCTTCCCGCCAGTCCGTGGCACCGGATGCAGGACTTGCTCTCAAACAGCTCCCGGCCTCGCAGCGGGTCGTCTGGCAGGTCGATCTCAGAAAAGGCCATCCATCCCAACGCCGTCGTCGGCAGGGTAAGAACGAAAGCAGCCAACAGAATGGCGATAGGAGTTTTAATCTTCATCGGACACCTCATGCCTGCGGCGGCCGCGCCGCAGGCCGAAGAAGACATAGGTCAGGACGCCGGCACCGGTCCAGAAAACGGGAATGGCGACGATGGAAATTGCGATCGAGGCCGAGGGCACGTCGTGCCATTGGCGCGCCAAGCCGATGAGATGCACGATCCAGTAGCTGATCCCCAGCACGAAGACCCAGATCCCGCCTAACGAGGCCAACTGCAGAGCTAGTATCCACCGAGGGCTGGGAGGGTGCTGTTTCATGGGGTTTGCCTCCTGTCGACCAGGGGCCGGGCAGCGGGAGCGGGAGCCGGGTCGGGCAGGTAGCGCTCCAGCCTTTCGACGGTTTCCTTGACCGAGCACTCTCGCCCTTCGCGGAGCTCCCAGATCGAAATGACGGGGAAGAAGCGGGCGAAGAGGACGAATCCCAAAATGAAGGTTGCGATGCCGCCGATAAACATGGCCCATTCCACTAAACCAGGGATGTAGAAGCCGGTCGGATAGTCCAGGCGAGGGTTGGCCAGCGAAGGCACCACGATATTGAGGCGCTCCAGCCACATGCCTATGACCACTGTGATCGAGGCGATCAAGATGCCGGGAATAGTGCGTGTGCGACGAAAGCTCAGGATCAGGACTGGAATTGCGAAATTGCAGGCCACCATTGCCCAAAAGAACAAGGCGTAGGGCCCGGAAAACTTATAGAAAAACACCCGCAGCTCACTGGGCTCGTTTCCGAAATAGGCCGTCAGGTACTCCGAAAAGGTGAAATAGAACCAAAGCAACGACATAACGAGCAGCAATTTGGATAGGTGATCGAAATGGACCAGTTTGAGATAGCGTTCCAGTCTGTAGATGCGCCGAAGCACGATCATGACCACCAGCAAGGCGGCGATTCCCGAGAGAATCGCTCCCACTACGAAGTAAGGTCCGAAGATGGTGGAGTGCCACCCGGGCTGCAAGGTCATGGCAAAGATGTAGGAGATGACGGTGTGGACAGAAACCGCGATGGGGATCACCAGGATCATCATGATACTCACGGCGCGGTTGAGCACTGCCCGCTGGCGGGGAGTGTTTTGCCATCCCCAGGCCAAGAAGGCGTAGAGCCAGCGCGGACGCGTGCCCCGGTCCCGCAGCAGGGCAATGTCGGGGATCATGGGGATGTAAAGGTAGACGGTCGATGCCATGAAGTAGGCCGAGATTGAGCTGACGTCCCAGAGCAGAGGAGATTGCAGACGGCCTGCCGTGAAGATGTTGAGCATGCGGTCGGGTCGCCCCAGGTCGAGGACGGGATGAAAGCCGCCGATGGCCAAGACGACTACGGTGATGACCTCAGCCATACGGGTAATAGGCCTCCGCCACTCGGCCTTGGAGAGGCGCAGGATGGCCGAGATGAGGGTTCCCGCATGGCTGATGCCGATAAAGAAGACGAAATTGACGATATAAAAGCCCCAAACAACGGGCTGGTTCAACCCCGTGACTCCCAATCCGTAGAGGATCTGGCGGCCGAAGATGACCCATCCCGCAAGAAGCACGAAGAGAAGCGCGCTGGTGGTCACTCGCATCGCCACCCCCGAGTGCTCGATAGGACGGAGCAGTTGAGCGTCCAGATCGTCTTGCTCGGCGAGGGTATCCGTTTGGTGTCTCATTCTTTCTCCGCCAGGTAAAAGACTTTGGGTTCAGTCCCCAAGTCTTCCTGCAGGCGGAAGACACGGGGGCCGCTGACCAACTGGCTCACGCGGCTGCGAGGGTCGTTCAAGTCGCCGAAAGCGATAGCCTGGGTCGGGCAGTTCTCTGCGCAAGCCGGAATGACGTCCCCATCCCGCACGTCCCTGCCCTCGACCCGCGCCTCCTCTTTGGCCCGGTTGATGCGGTGATGGCAAAAGGTGCATTTCTCGACGACTCCCTTGGGACGCAGCGAAACATCGGGATTGGCTTTCCGCTTCATGTCTCCCGGCCACTCGGGCTCGAACCAGTTGAAGACTTTGGCGTTGTAGGGGCAGGCCGCCATGCAGTAGCGGCAACCGATGCAGCGCGCGTAAACCTGCCCTACGATTCCCTCATGGTTGAGGTAGGTGGCATGGACGGGGCAGACCCTCACACAGGGCGGATTGTCGCACTGAAAACAGGGCTGAGGAAGATAGCGGGTCATGACCTCGTCTCCTAAGCGCGATTCCGTCGGAAGCATCTTCAACCAGTGAAAGGCCCGGTCTCGGCGGGTCTGTTCAGGACCGGCGGCCGTCAGGTTGTTCTCCTGATGGCAGGCCGCCATGCAGGCCCCGCAGCCAGTACAGCGGTCCAGATCGATGACCATACCCCAGCGTCTCATGCCTCTCCTCCCGAAAGATGCGGCGGCGGCCCGCCGTGAGGCCGCCGCCTGACCAGCCGCACCTGGACCCGGGTTGAGCTGAGCGAGAGTGCCCCGCTGAGCGGATCCCGCGAGTCGAGCACGATGTTGAGAGGATTGGCCTTCAGCGTCTCGGCTCCCGGGGCTTGGATCCGCCCTAAGCCGAGAGGCAGGTGGACGGCTTCCGAGGCAGCACCCGGTCGAATCCGTACCTCGGCCTCGATTTGACCAGAGATGGTTTGAAGCCCAATCAGGTCTCCCTCCTCCAGATCAAGCCGCCGGGCCGTCTCCGGGCTCAGTTCGGCCCAAGGCTGCCAGCCTGAGAGGACGGAGTGACCGAACATCTCCATCACCATGGCCGAGGCCGTCCCCAAGCGTCCCCGGGCGGTGATGGGACGGAAAGGAACCAGCGTTAAGTCGCCCCGGCCTACGAGGTGGGGCGGCTCATGGTGGGGCAGGCAAAGCTCGTCCACCTGCCCCTGGAGCCCAAGGGACTCTCGGGCGCGGCCTAGGGCCTGCTGGGCGTCGGCAGAAGAGGCCAGGCCGCCCCATCGATCCAGAAGCTCGCGGTAAAGCTTCTGGGAGAAGAATTCGTATCGTCCTGAAGGCGTGTCGAAGAGTTGTCCCCCTTCGCCCTGGGGTCTTGCCGGACTCCACCAACCGGACTGCTTGAGAATGCCGGACCAGAAGTCGTCCATTCCCTGGTGTTGTCGAAATCGCCAGCCGCGGTCTTCCAGAAAGCGCCTCCAGGATTCTTCGAATGACCCGCTGATGAGAGCGCCCTGGCCGGACTCGGACAGGCCTTCGAGACGGTCCTTGAGGTAGTCGGAGTAGTGCCCCCAGGGGAGGCTGGCTCCCTCCGGAGCGACTCTGGAACTCAAGTCGAGCAGCACGTCTCCGGCATGGCGGCTGGAGTGGAGAGGCCCGGTTACGGGGCGGGAAATCCCCAGGACGGCGAGGGCGCTGAACGGGGGTGTGGTGGCGTCCTCCCACTGCTCAAGGGGAACCGGCGTGGGAAGTACCCAATCCGCCTCGTCGCAGGTCTCGTCCAGGAAAGGCGTCAAGGCGATCACGGTGGGAATCCCTCTCAGGGCTTGAACGACCCGGCTTCCGCCTGGACGACTGCCCACCGGATCGTCGCCGATCACGAAGAGGACCTCGAGGCGAGGCGAGCCATCCGAAACGGCCTGAGAAAGCGCCTCCAGAGGATCGGTGCCCAGCAATCCGCCGCCTTGAGCGCTCTCGAACAGCGAGGGCTCACCGTCGCAGCCGCCCACCCGTGGAAGCGGGCTGAGAGGAATCGATGGCTTGTTCAGGACACCTCCGGCCTTGTCGAAGGAGCCCATGAGAGCGTTGAGGGAATGCGCGGCCATGATGTTGCAGGTAGCGTTGCTGCCCTCTGCGGCTTCGCCTCCAGCGATAGCCAAGGGCCGGGAGGCTTGGGCGAAGCGCCGGGCCAGGCGCACGATGGCTGCGGCGGGGCAGCCGCAAATTTGGGCCACACGGTCGGGGTAATAGCGCTCCAAAAGCAGCCGACGGAAGCCCAGGCGTTCTTCTCCGTCTTGCCTCCCATCCTCGAAACCATAGGTGTGGGCGGTCACGAATCGGCTGTCGTAGCGCCCCTCACGCACCAGCACGTGAGCGATGCCCAGCGCCAGGGCGCCGTGGGTGCCGGGATGGATGGCCACGAATTGATCGGCCTTGGAGGCGCTGAGCGAGCAACGGCTTCCGGCATGGAGGAGCCTGGCTCGGTCCTGCGTTTGCCGGGCGCCGATCAGGGCCGAAGCCGCGTGCAGCGGGGCCGGGCCGTCTTCGAACAGATCCAAGCCCAACGAGAGCACCAAGTCGGCCCCCGACCAATCAAAGGCGGGAACTTCTCGCAGGCCTTGAGTGAGTGTGAATGGCAGGACGTTGCCTTGCCCCGTGCAGGCCAAGTGAGGCGATCCCAGCCAGCCCATGAATTGGGCCGCCAAGTCTTGAAAGAGACTGCTGGGCTCGCCGCAGATCATTGCTGCCGATCCGCGGTTTTCCGCCGTTCCGATTCCCTTGAGCTTCTCGGATATCTCACCCAAGGCCTCTTCCCATTCCACTTGGCGAAACTCGCCTTGCGCATGCTTGCGCAGAGGATGCCTGAGACGGTTGGGGGCATAGAGGATGTCCAGTCCGGCCAACCCCACCGGACACAAGCCGCCTCGATTGAGAGGATGGTTGGGGTTGCCTTTGAGCCCTACCGGCAGGCCATCCACTAAGCGGACCGTTAACCCGCAAGCTCCGGGACAGAGCCCACAAACACTTTCAACCTCGCTGACCAACCCCGGACCACGCAGGGCCATTTCTACCAGTCGCTCAGGCAGAGTCCACTGTCGCGAACAGCCTCCCATAGCCGCTGCCGAGGCGATGCCGAGAAGGCAAAGCAACTCCCGGCGGCTGAGAGTCACATCGCCATTCCCCCGACTGCTTCCCTGGGGTGCCGAGGTGTTGGAGCGGGGTACTCGCGGCAAATCATCGGTGACAGGCGATGCAGTCATTCGGCACCTCTCTTTCCTGATGGCATTCGATGCAGGAATCCATGCTCAGGGGCCGGAGCGAACGAACCAAGGGCTCATCTCTTTTTCCCACCGCCCCGTGGCAGGTCTCACACTCGATCTCAGCCACCGACGTGTGAAGACGGTGGGAGAACAAGACGTCTTGAGGAACCCAGTAGACCTTGGCCCAAGAGATCGTTTGCCCGGCCTCCACGTAGCGGGCCAGCTCCAACTCGGCGGGCGAGTCACCCAGAGGTTCCGAGTGGCACACCGCGCAGGTTTCAACGTTGGGAATGGTGGCCCGGATGCCGGTCGAGGCGTAGAGGTGGCAGTCGGTGCAATCGGCCCCCAAGTCCTCCACGTGCACCCGGTGGTTGAAGGCGATGGGCTGGTCCACCGGCGCTGGAAGCAGAGAGAGCCAAGCTCCCGTGCCGACAATGGCGAGCAGCACTCCCGCAACCGTCACGAATCTCATTGCCTTCCCCACGGCTGTTTTCCGGTACCGTTCATCGGCCAGCCACTCGGTGGCGCGCACGGCCCAGCTCGACGTTCATGACTTCCTTCTTCACCAACATGGGCGAGTACTGATAGGAGAGGGAGGCCGTGACTTCAACTGGCTTCGATCCCCAGAGGGGGAATCGAAAGCGTTCCAATCTAGGTTGGCGCGGGGCTAGCCGGTTGTCGCTGACGATCTTGGAACCCCGGAGCATGACCTCATAGTCGTTCTTCAGCGGACGGTTCCGCTCGTCGGCGACCACTTTTCGGTAGCGGCGGTTCTGAACGCGCGAAAGTCCGGCGCTCTCGGCCTTGACTTCCAGCATAACCTCGCGGGTGGGCATGCCGGTGGGCACCATGTGTCCGGAGCCGACATTGTTCACTTCGACTTGCACATCCAGCCACTCGCCCTGCCGCTCCGCCCTGACGATGTGCACCTCAAGGGCGCTGCGCAGTTGATTGCTGTCGTGAATGAGACTGTGAAGATGGATCTGAGCCGCGCTCTCTTGAGGCTGGTCGAAGACGACCTTGCCGGCGCTCAGCGTCATGTGGCAGTTCTGACACTGGACCCCTTCTGCCGCGTAGGGTCCCTGACGCCACTCGCTGTAGGTTCCCATGATGAGGGCGCCGCTGGCGGCGATGTAATTGTGGCAGCCGCCGCAGAACTCGGATTGGCCGTGCAACTCAGAGAAGGCGACCTCGTGAGCCGGAGAGGCAGCCTTCTTAATGACCCCGCGTTTCACGATTCCGAGATCGACCGAGTAGGGCTTTTCCCGACCGTCGAGGTGGACCTGGGTGACCGTGTGGCAGAAATCGCAACTGACGCCTTCACGAGTGACACCCTCCGTCAGTTGGTAGTCGCCGCTCATCATCGACAGAGGGGCGTGACAATGCAGGCAGCGCCGCCTTGCCTCTTCTCCACCTTCCTTAACGGCCTGCATAAAGGCCGTATCAAAGACCGGGTCCATGAGGGAGAAGGCGTGCAGGCTCTTTTTCCAGGAGTTGTAGATGTCCTGATGACACTGGCCGCAAGTCCTGGCGCTCGTGTATCCGTCGGGATTGACGACGGGAATGTCGGACTTGGCGGCGCCCTGCAGGGTCTGCGCAGGCGGCTGGGCAGCAACGCCCATGGCGCGGCCGCCCGCGTCAACGCAGATGATTGCCAACAGCGCCAGCAAAGGGAGTGTCGTCGCAAGAAGTCCAATGGGACTCTTGGGGTTCGATTCTGAAGTCATGGCGATCCTCGCTTTCAAGGTTGAGCCACCCATGCGACCCGTTGCCCGGTTCGTCCGGTTCCGCGATCCCGCGCGCCGGCGCCGAAGGGCCCCTTCTCGGGAATCCCGCCGCCGCCGCGCGCCCACCTCGAGGCCTCCCCAATCACTGGAAAGCGCAACCGATCACTGCACGGGGATTACCGGCAAGGTGGTGAATTCTCCTGGCTGAGTCCCCAATTCAAGAGCAGTCGCCGCCACTTGGCCTCCTTCTGCCCGCACGGTAAGAGTCCCCGTAAAGTCGGCGGGCCCCGAAGCTGGATCGAAGAACTCGAGGAAGAGTTCGTCAATGAACATGGCCAGGTGGCCGCGGAAGGGAAAATCGTCCACGGTGTTCGAGGCCACTTCCAGCCCGTCCTCGCCTCGGAGTGTCAAGTGCAGGGTCAGGCTGCCCGCAGCGGCATCATCAGCGTGGTGGAGAGCGATTCCCGTCCGGATTCCCGCTGCGGTTCTGCGGACGGGAACGATGAAGGCGTCCAAAGCCTGGCTGCTGCCCACCCCGGCGATGCCGATTCCGGGAATCTCGAAGCGCACGACACCGCCAAAGGCGTTGTCTCCGTCGACTTCCGCCGATCCCGCGACAACGTCTCCTTGTCCAGAAGTCCTGATGGTGACCGCGCCCTGAGGCGGAATCTGGAACTCGACGCTGGAATGCGGTCCCGGCATGAGGCTTGAGTAGAGTCCAGGCTCCTGACCCGAGACGGCCGCTTCGATGTCGATCTCCAGAGGGTCTCCGTTGTTGTCGAAGACGTTCATGGTGGCGTTGACCATACGCTCGGAGGAAGGGTTGGTGAAGACGTGGTCGGCGACGAATCCTCCGCCATTACCGGTTTGAGCGAAGAAAAGCCTTGTGGGCTGCGGAAAGTTGAGCGTGTAGACGGTAAAGTCGGCTGGTCCGCTTCCCGCTGGCGAGAAACTGTGATTCTCGTGATCGAGCAAGTTGTCGAAGATCTCGCACACGAAACGTACCGATCCTCCCGGACGCGCCGTAAAGTCTTCGGGCATTCCCCCGTCTCCGTTTTCTCCGGCTAACTTCCGGGAGAATTCCACCGTCCAGAAGCCCTCGGCCCAGCTTCCCACCGACCTGACCGAGGCCCGGTTTCCTGTGGGGACGCTGAGCAGCCTTCCCGCAACGGTGTCGTTCTCTTGAAACTCATCGCTCTCTTCGATCGGCACCGCCAAATCGGCGCTCCCGAGTTGGGTGCCGAAGGCGTTGAATGCGTCAAGCGCCGCCTGATCGGCGGCCAGGAAGGTGACGTTGGCGCCCGGTCCGGACGCAGCCCGGAACTGGGGCCCGGTCTCCATCTCGTTGCGGTTGCGGTCGCCGGAGCCCGACCCGGAATCGCTGTGACGGCCGTCAGGTCCGTCGATGTCCCAGTACTTGTCGTCGGTATGACCGACAGGTAAGAACCGTGTCGCCTTGGCGTGCCAGACATCGACCCGCCCGAACCGAGGAGCCATTCCCTCACCCGGGTGACACATGGTTTGACAGGACGGTCCGTCTCCTCCATTTAGAGCAGACCCCGACTCGTCCCTCACTTCCCATATGAACGCGATCCGGTCCTCGTCGTCGGATGCATTCCACTGAGACCCGTTCCAGGTCCAGTGGTTTTGCTGAACGCTCATTGTGGAATCCGGCCATCTGGCCAGAATGTAGAAGTTCTCCTCGTCCATCATGGCTTTGACCATGATTCCGCGGGAGGTTGTGATGGAGTCGGAAGTCCACTCCCCTGGGTCCTCGATCCCGTCGAGCAGGGGCGTTCCCACACCCGCTGTCAGCGAAACCGGAGACTGCCCCCGCACAACGTCGGGAGAACCCAGGTAGATCAGTGAGAAGGCGGCAAGTGCCGCAAGTATCGCGAAAAAGATGCGCCTCATAACGAGCACTCTCCAATCCAAAAGTCATGCTCTCACCCCTGCGGTGAGCCACGCTTTTCCCGCTCACAGGCAGCAAGATGCATGCCGTAGTCCGACCGAGACGGTCGAGGGAGCCTTGGAGGCCAGCTCAGTCCGCCCTGGCGGCGAGGAGTGCCAGCATTCACGCCAGCAATAACCGATGTGGGAGAGGCAGCCTCAGGACGATCAAGGACAGCGGCAGTGCTCGAGGCTGACACTTTGCCCGACTGTTCTACGAGGTGCTAGGGCAAAGTGCCCGTCTATCTCATCTGCCCTTGCTTGGGACGAAGGTTTTTTCGTGCGTAGTCGTTTGTCGTCAGGCTTGTTTGGGAGAACCCCGGTGCTGACATATACTGTGGCCGGGTCATCCCGATCTGCAAAAGCAAGGAGAGGGGCGAAAGTGGCACGCTTTCGAGTCTTTCAGACCCTTCACTTCAAGGTCGCCTCCGGCGTCATCGCTACCATTGTGCTCATCTCCTCCCTCCACTTCATCGCCGACTACCGCTCTAATCGCCGCCAACTCCTCGCCGAGCTGCGGACTTCGGCCGACCAACTGGCGGGAATCGCTCTCGAAGGTCTCTTGGAGATGGCCATGATGGGCCAGCATCCGGAGCTGCTTCAGCACTCGATTGAACGCTTGGGCGCCAACTCCTCGGTAGAGCGCATCTTTCTGCTCGATCTGTCGGCCCAGGTTCGTTTCTCTTCTGATCGGGCCGATCTTGGCCTCCGCTTCACTCTGCAGGAGGACGGCTGCCGCCCCTGCCATGAGGGTGCGTCTGCCTCGTCCCGGCGGTCCGAATTTATGGAATTAGGGGGAGAGAATATTCTGCGCTATGCTGCTCCGGTCCCCAACCGAACGGAGTGTCACGCCTGTCACGATCCGGCCGCCCGTTACAACGGCGTGCTCGTGATGGACTTCCCCACCGCTCCCATCAGGGATCGCCTGCGCGCCGAATTGGGCGACTCCTTCTACCGGGCCAGTCTCATGGTTTTGGCAACCCTGATCGTTCTGGGCATTCTGATGAACAAGCTGGTCATCCTTCCTCTTAAGAGACTGACGCGCGCCACGGCAGCATTGAGCGAGGTCGGTCAATCGCCTGTCGAGATTCAGGACTTTCGGAAATCGGACGAAATCGGCCAGTTAGCGGCCTCCTTTCAAGATATGACTGGGAGGATCAAAGCCTCGGTCGAGACCCTCCAGAGTCAAAGAGCCTACCTGCAGACCCTCGTGAACAGCTTGCCTGACGGCCTGATCTTGGTAGATGCGATGCGCCGGGTGGAGATGACCAACCGAGCGGCGGACGCCCTTTGGAGCCGTTCGGAATTGGATGAACTGCTGAATTCCGCTGGCCCCTTTCCCCAAATCGCCACAGCTTTGCGCCAGACCTTGGAGTGCGGTCAATTGGTAACGTGTGAAATCAAACTCCATGAAGGGCGAGGCCATCTCAACGGAGGAGACGCGCCCGAGTCCGGAGTCTTCGAGATCTGCTTCTCCCCCCTGCGGGATTCCCAAGGCGAAATCGACAAGGCCGTTCTGCTGGTGCGCAACGTCTCGGAGCGAAAGGCCTTTGAGACCCAGGCCAGCCGGGCGGAGCGCCTGGCCGCTGTGGGAAGGCTGGCCGCGGGTTTGGCCCACGAGATCAATAATCCGATGGCCTCCATCACCACCTGTGTCGAGGGGCTAAGCCGTTACGTTGAGAACTCCAGCCAGATCGAGTCGTCTGAAAAAGAAGAGATCAAGGACTATCTGGCGACGGTCGGAGAAGCAGCCGAGCGCTGCAAGGAAATCACGCAGAGGCTTCTCAGCGCTTCTGTCAGGCACGGCTCGGGCAAGGTCGAGAGCGTCCTTCTGGGCAAAGTCGTGCGCGAAGCTTTGACGCTTGTTCAACATCAGGCCCGCCGCAGCGGCATCGAAATCTCCGCTGATTGCGGAGCCCCTGACTGCTTGGTCACGGGCAACCGCCGACAGCTTTCGCAACTGGTCCTGAATCTGCTGCTCAACGCCCAAGAGGCCGTATCTCGGGGAGGGCGGATCAAAACCGAAGTTTGCCGGCGGGACGATTTCGTCCAGTTGCGGGTCGCTGATAGCGGCTGCGGGATTCCGCCAAGGGATCTGGAGCATATCTTCGATCCCTTCTTCACAACCAAGTCCGAGGGACGGGGAACGGGATTGGGGCTTTCCATCGCCCAGTGGATCGTGCGGCGGCATCAGGGGAGCATTCACGTTTCCAGCGGGGCTGGCCAGGGAACGGTCTTCACGGTGCTGATTCCGGCCACGGGGGACCAAGAATCATGAATCGAGTTCGCGTGCTTCTGGTAGACGATGACGACCTCTTGAGGAAGTCTCTCTCCAAAGAGCTTCGGCATAGTGGCTTCGAGGTGAAGACGGCCGAGAGCGCGGCGAAGGCTCTGGCCCAGGTTAGGGCTTCGCTGCCGGATGTCGTCCTGCTCGACATCCGTCTGCCCGACTCTGACGGCTTACAGACGCTCAAGGCTATAAAGCGGATCGACGCTTCTGTGGAAGTCATCATGCTGACGGCCTACGGTGCCGTCGACACCGCTGTCAACTCGCTCAAGGCCGGCGCCTACCACTACTTGGTCAAGCCGGCCAAACTGGCGGAAATCGACGCCGCCATTCACAAAGCCTACGAGAAAAGAGGCTTGGCCATTGAGAACCGCGCATTGCGAGAGAAGCTGCGCCAGGATGTCCACGGCGATGCCATCGTCGGAGAGAGCGCCCAGATCAAGCGATTGCTGGGGTTGGTGGAGCGCGTGGCACCCTCCGACCGGACTATCCTCATCCAAGGTGAAAGCGGCACCGGCAAAGAGTTGGTGGCCCGGCGGATCCATCGGCTTAGCCGGCGCCGCGAGGCGCCATTTGTTCTCGTCGACTGCGCTTCGCTCAGCAAGGGCCTGCTGGAATCGGAACTCTTCGGCCACGAGAAAGGCGCCTTCACCGGCGCCGCGGGCGTCAAGCACGGATTTCTCGAGGCCGCCCATCAGGGCACCCTCTTCGTGGACGAGATCGGAACTCTGGAATCCGAACTACAGTCCAGCTTCTTGCGCTTTCTGGAAACGGGAGAATATCGAAGAGTGGGGGGGACCAAGATCCGGCAGGCCGACTTGCGCATCGTGGCCGCCACCAACACCGATCTGTCTCAGGCGGTCCAAGACGGAGAATTCCGCGAGGACCTGTTCTTCCGCATCAGCGTTATCGTGGTTTCCGTGCCTCCTCTGAGGGAGCGCAAGGACGATATACAGTTGCTGGCCCGGCACTTTCTCGACAAAGCGACTTTCGGCCAATCGCCGAAACAACTCTCCCAAGCGGCATTGAAGGAGCTGGGGCGGCACCGCTGGCCCGGAAATGTGCGTGAGTTGAAGAACACCATCGAGCGTGCAGCCTTGCTCTGCGATTCCGACGAGATCGAGCCCTGGGACTTGCGGATCCTCTCCTCGCCGGCCGAGAGAATCGTGCGACGGCTTGCCGGCGAAGAGGAATTGGCTCCCTTGAGACGGGTCGAGTCACGCTACATCCACTGGGTGCTTGAACGAGTAGAAGGCAACCAGCAGAAGGCAGCTCAGATTCTGGGCATCGATCCCAAGACGCTCTACCGGCGGCTCAAAAGAGAGCGCGAGTAAAGTCTACCTCTCCCGCCTGCCGAGGGCGCAGCGCAGCACGTCCCGCAGCTCTCTTCTGGAAAGTGGCGTAGTCAGCAGGTAGAAGATCCCCAGCGAGCGAATCTCCCGCTCGATCTGGAGACTCTCCGGGCCGCTCACCACTACCACCGGTAGTCGCGGGTTGATCTCGTGAATCAGGCGAATCAGTTCCAGCCTTTCGTCCTCGCTGCTTTCATCTTCCTCCCCCAGCGCCACGATGGCCAACTTATAGCGGCCTCTCAGACAAGGGCCCACGACCTGGCTCGGGTGCATCGAGGCGTCGACCGAAAAACCCTCCGATTCGACCAAGGCCTGCAGGGACTGGATCGAAGAAAGGTCCTCTCCGCAGATTAGTACTGGCCAAGTCATCTCAGGAATCTCCATCCCACGAGATGCATTTGCGATTCCAGATAGGTCGAGTCGGGCGGCAAAAGGCTGGGAAAGGATGGGGCAGGCGTGCTCGGTCGGGCAGATTGCGACATTCCAGCGGTTGGGAATCGGGCGTCTTGCCGTGTTCCTTCTCACGTGGGCTTAAAACTTGCCCGCCTCTCATCGCTTCCGGCCGCAAGCCGGCAATGGCAGCCGACTTGCGTGGGAATGGGGTCGGAGACGGGCTGGAAACGATCAGGCCCGGCCCCTGACAACACAAACAGTTCCGCAAGGAAGGATGTGAATAATGAGAGGCAGCATCATCTTACCGATACTCCTCCTCGGCACCTGGGTCTTGATAGGGGTGGCGGGCTCCTCAAGTTCAGACGATCATGCCTTTGTAGGAAACAAAAAATGCTACCCCTGCCACCTAAAGCAGTTCAAGTCCTGGCAGGAGACGAAGATGGCCAAGGCCTACCAACTCCTCAAGCCGGGAGAGCGGAGCGATGCCAAGAAACAGGCTGGGCTCGACCCGGACAAAGACTACACCGGCGACGCTGAATGCCTGAAATGTCACGTCACCGGATGGGGTCAGCCCGGCGGCTTTGTCGATATGCAGCAAACGCCCCAACTGGCCGGCGTCGGTTGCGAATCTTGCCATGGCGCCGGCAGCGAGTACATCAAGGATCCCTACATGAGCCTCAAAAACAAGGAGTACAAGCTCGCCGAAGTGGTGGCAGTCGGTCTTGTCGCTCCCGTCACCGGGTCGATGTGCACCTCCTGCCACAACGAAGAGAGCCCCTTCTTCAAGGCCTTCGACTTTGAGCAGCGCAAGGAAGAGGGTATCCACCAGGTGTCTCCCTTGCGCTTTAAGCACGAATAGCCTCGCTGCCGGGCGCCGGCCCTCGTCAGTAAATGAGAAAGGCGCGGCGGCGCCGGTCAAAGAAGGCGCCTTCGCCCTTCCAGGGAGCGACGATCTGCTCGACGGGTGTCTCTGCCAGCAGAGCCCTTCGCACCGAAGAAGCCCCGATGAGGCGGTCGAAGTGGCTGTCGCGGAAGGTGAGGCGGTCGGGATGCAGGGAGCGGATCTCGGCGATGAGGTGCAGGGCCGTGGCCAGCGGGTCGAACTGGTCGCGGTCGAGAACGTGGACCTGGAGGCCGTTGCAGCGCTGGCCGGCGTACTTGGAGAAGGTGGGCTGAAAGACCTGCGGACGGAAGCGTACGCCGGGAAGTTGAAGGGCATCGAGACGCTCGACTAAAGCTTCAGCGTCCAGCCAGGGAGCGCCGACCCATTCGAAGGGGCGCGTGGTGCCGCGTCCCTCGGAGAGGTTGGTGCCTTCGATCAGGCACA
>DATIPQ010000054.1 GCA_035471785.1 Acidobacteriota bacterium | reverse complement strand
CTCTACGGCCTGCGGGTGGTGGCAGGCGGTCAGGCCACGGGAATCGAAGTCTCCTACTGGCTGCTGGCGCTGACCGTCTTTCTCTTCGTCTCCCTGGCCTTTGCCAAGCGTTGCGCCGAGATCCGCCTGCAGTCCGGACGGTCGCCGATACGCCGAGGATACGACGCCTCAGATCTGCCGGCTCTGGAGAATCTGGGCGCCGTGAGCGGATTCGTTTCCGTGCTGGTCCTGGCTCTGTACATCAACTCGCAGGCCGTCACCCTGCTCTATCCCCGTCCCTGGATGCTGTGGCCCGTGTGCCTGCTTTTGATGTTCTGGATCAGCCGCGTCTGGCTGCTCGTGAGGCGCGGCAGGTTGCACGACGACCCGCTGGTGTTCTTCGCCCGCGACGGCGTCAGCTACGCCGTGGGAGCCCTGGCAGCCGTGCTGGGATTGGCGGCTTCGTTATGAGCCGCAGGCCGGAATCCAGCGCCAGCAGTCGCGATCTTAACCAGAAATCCTACCCATGGGCATGGGTTTTGGTTGTGGCGGGTTTCTCGCTGCTGGCCTATCTGCCGTTCTTCGACAACGGATTCATCTCCGACGACTGGGTCATTCTGGACAGGGCGCAGGCGCTGACCAGCCAGCCCTTTCACCTCTTCGACAAGCCTCCCGACCAGTTCCGCCTCACCAGCTACCTGAGCTTTCTGCTGCTCCACACCATCTTCGGCCAGCATCCCTGGGGATTCTATATCTGGTCCTGGGGCCTTCACCTGCTCAACGTACTCCTGACGGTGAAGCTGGGACGCCAGCTCTTCGCCAGCCGCAATGCCGCCTGGACGGCGGCGTTGTGCTTGGCCGTCCTGCAGAATCCTCATGAAGCCGTGGCCTGGCTTTCGGCCATGAACGAGTCGCTGATGACCCTCTTTGCCCTGCTGACGGCCATTGCCTGGATGAAAGGGCGACGGGCCTGGGCGGCGTTGGCTTTTTTGGCGGCGCTCTTCTCCAAGGAGTCGGCTGTGGTGCTGCTGGCCCTCCTGCCGCTGCTGGATTGGGTGGCGATCCGCTGCGGCGCTCAAAAAACTCGCCGGGCACTCCTGCCGGGCTACGGCTTTCTGCTTTTGCCGGCTGCCGTCTTCGGACTGGCTTACTGGGCGGCCTGGGAGCAGCACAGCATGCTGCAGCAGGGCTACTACCGACTGGGACCGCAGGCTGCGGGGGTGATGCTGTGGAGCCTCCATCGCCTGGCCTTTCCCTATCTCTACCTGGCGCTGTCGGCCTTCCTCGCGGACCGCCGTCGTTTTCCCGGGGAAGCCATGGCCTGGGGACTGGGCCTGGCGGCCTTGGCCCTGCTGCCCTACTGCTTTCTCACCTACCAGGGACACGTGGCCAGCCGCCATACCTACCTGGCCTCAGTGGCGCTGTGCCTGCTGCTGGGCGTCTTGCTGGACCGCTTCTCGCGTCCTCTTTTGCGTTGGGGATTTGTGGCTCTCTTCCTGGTCGGCAACGGAGCCTACCTGTGGCTGGCCAAGGACGCTCAGCTCCAGGCCCGAGCCGCACCCACCACCGAACTGAGGCGGGTGTTGACGCAGATGGAAGCCCAGCCGGTGCTCTTGCCCAACTTCCCTCTCAATCCCTGGATGGCCCGCCTGGCGGCCCGCTCGCTGGACGGATGGACGGGCCGGGAACTTCGCTTCGCCGACACCCCCTGTCCCGGCTGCCCTCGGCTGCTATGGAAGGACGGCGCCTACTCGGTCGACACCTCAGAGCAATGACAGGTCGATGAGCCGGCGGCGCTTGTCCACCCGGTCGACCCGCACCTGAACGTGGTCCCCTACCCTGATCTTGCGTCCCCGGTCGCGGCCCACCAGGGATTGCGATTTCGCCTTGAAGAGGTAGAAGTCGTCGTGCATGGCTTCCACGGCCACGAATCCTTCCACGAAGTGCTCGGTCAATTGCACGTAAAAGCCCCGCGAGCGCACGCCGGTGACGACAGCCTCGTACTCGTCGCCCAGGTGGGACGACATGAAGACGGCCTGCATCCAGTCGATGATCTCGCGTTCGGCGTCGACGGCTTTGCGCTCCCGGTCGGAAGCGTGGGCGGCCATCTCGGCAAGGCCTTTGCAGAAATGGCGGCAAGCCGCCGTCCGGTGACGGTTTTCCAGGATGAACTTGATGAGGCGGTGCAGCAACAGGTCGGGATAGCGCCGGATGGGCGATGTGAAGTGGGTATAGAGCTCAGAGGCCAGTCCGAAGTGTCCCTCGTTCTCGCCGGAGTAGCGGGCCTGCTGGAAGGAGCGCAGCATCTGGTGGGTCAGGAAGCGGCCTTCGGGAGTGCCGCGCATCTTGTCCAGAACCTGCTGAAAGTGCTTGGGCTCGCGATGCCCCTGGCGTCCCGGAAGATTATACCCGAACTGGGAGGCCAATTCGGCGAAGCGTTCCACCTTCTCGGGGTCGGGATCTTCATGGACCCGGTAGATCATGCCGATTTCCCGCTTCTCCACGAACTCGGCCACGGCCTCGTTGGCGGCCAGCATGAATTCCTCGATGAGACGATGGGAATCGTGGCGGGGGGCTTCGACGATGTCGCTGATTCCGCCCTGGTCATCGAAGACCACCTTGGCTTCGGGCAGCTCCAGGTCGAGTGCGCCCTGGCGAAGCCGGGCCCGGCGCAGCAGGCGGCTGAGACGGTGCATCTTGGAGAGCAGTTCGCCCAGTCGTTGGGCAAGGCCGTCTGAGGGGGCCTGGCCTGCTTCCCGGCGATCCAGGATCTCCTGCACCTGGACATAGGTGAGGCGGGCCTGGGAGCGGATCACCGAGAGGCTGACCTGCTGGCCCTGGCGGCGTCCGTTCTCGTCGAAATCGATGAAGACGCTGACCGTGAGACGATCCTCACCAGGCCTGAGGCTGCAGAGGTCGTTGGAAAGGTTCTCGGGCAGCATGGGATAGGCGCGGTCGGGGAAATAGACCGAGGTGCCGCGGCGGCGGGCTTCGTGGTCCACCAGGCTGTCCAGCGCCACGTAGTGGCTGACGTCGGCGATATGCACGCCCAGGCGATAGGCATGGGCTTCCTGGGGCGATTGGCCCGGCTGCCTCCAAGAGAGGCTCACGGCGTCGTCGAAGTCGCGGGCGTCCTCGCCGTCGATGGTCACGGTGACCGTCTCGCGCAAGTCGTCGCGGCCCTCCTCGGCCGAGGCTATGGAGGGCAGGTCCTGCCCAGCCTCATCGAGCACGGCTTGGGGGAAGGACATGGGGATTTCGTTGCTGAAACAGACGATGCGGTATTCGATCTCGGGGTCGTCGCGGTCTCCCAGCACCTCGATCAGTTCGCCCATGGGCCGGTCGCGGCGCTGCGGATCGGACATCAGCGAAACGGCCACCACCACTCCCTCGGCCACGTCCTCGGGGACGTCGCGCAGCAGCACTTCCTGCTGATAGCGGTCGTCGAGGGGCAGAGCGAAGGGGCGCCCGCGGTAGCGCTCCAAGACGCCCACCAGCGGGCGCCGGGGACGCTCCAACACCTCCACGACCCGCCCTTCAACGCTCTGTTGCTTCTTTTCCCGGCCGCGTCCCCGGCCTCGACGGCGGCTCTGGTAGAGGTGCACCCGCACCCGGTCGCCGTGGATGGCGCCCGCGAAGTGTTTGGGAGGTATGAAGATGTCTTCTCCCTCTCCATCATCGACGGCCACAAATCCGTATCCGTCGGGATGGCGGGTCAGCCGTCCGGTAGCTTGCTTGTCCTTAGGCATGGGTTGCATTCTACAGCCTGCCAAGGCCACTGGGTGGCCAGCAAGTTCACACACGCGTCAAGTTTCAGTGACCGCGGTGAAAGCCCAATGCTCTCGGCGGTATGAGGGCGCTCGCTACCTCCGGCGCAGGCGCTTCAGAGCCTGGTTGGCGGCGATTTGGACAGGGTCCCAGAGGGTGGCGTAGGGGGGAGCGTAAGCCAGGTCGAGCTGGCTCAGGTCGTCGACCTTCATGCGGGCGCTGAGAGCCGTCGCAAGGGTATCGACGCGCTTGGCCACGGAATGTCCGCCCACCATCTGGCCTCCCAGCAGCCGTCCCGAACGCTTCTCCCACACCAGCCGCAGGTGGAGGGGAGAACTGCCCTGGAAGTAAGCGGCCCGGTCAGGGGCCTTGACGGTCAAAGCATCGGCCTCGAAACCGGTCTGCAGAGCTTGGCGCAGGGTGAGTCCGGTGCGGGCGACCGAAAGGCCGAAGACGCGTTCCAGCGACGTCTCCAGGCTTCCCTTGAAGGTGGAGCGCATTCCAGCCAGATTCTCACCCACCACGCGCCCTTGCTTGGCGGCCGTGGTTCCCAACGTGGAACAGATGGGACGGCGAGACACCAGGTGGATGGTCTCGGCGCAGTTGCCGGCCGCATAAACGGCGTTGAAATCGGTGCATCCGCGAGCGTCCACCTGAATACCGCCGCTGACTCCCAGTGCAATGCCGGCGCGGTGGGCCAATTCGGTGTTGGGCTCTACGCCCACGTCGATCAGAGCCAGGTCCACCGGCCACCTCTTGCCGCCGGCTTCCACGGCTTCCACCCGCCTCTCTCCGCAAAGGCGGCCGACGGGAGCACTCAAGTGGAGCTGTACGTTGTTGCGTCCCAACTCCTCCTCGATGACCTGGCAGAGGTCGTCGTCGAGCTGGGGCTGGATGTGGGATTGGCGCTCGAAGAGCAGCACTTCGAGTCCGCTTTGGACGAGGGCCTCGGCCATCATGAGTCCGATGTAGCCGCCGCCGATGACGGCGGCCCGGCGCAGCCGTCCGGCCTCGACGGCAGCCCGGATCCGCTGGCCGTGTTCCAGGCGGCTGACCGTGAAAACGTTCTCCAGGCGGCATCCCTCGACGTCGGGACGGCGGGGGGTGTATCCGGTCGCCAACACCAGGCGGTCGTAGGGTTGCTGGAAAGTCTCCCCCGAATCGAGGCGGCGAGCCAGCAGCATCCGGCGCCCATTCCAGATCTCCTCCACCCGCACTCGCGTGCGAGCCTCAATGTCGCGTTCGGCCTTGAGGGAATCCGGATCGAAGGCCGTCAAGTCGGAGGGCTGCCCGAGGCCTCCCGCCACGTAGAAAGGAACCCCGCAGATGGAATAGGAAATATAGTGTCCGGCTTCCAGAATGAGGATCCGCAAGTCGGGATCGAGCCGCTTGGCCCGGCTGGCAGCCGTCATTCCGGCAGCGTTTCCCCCGATGACTACGATCTTCTCGCCCATCCTCAGAGATGTTAGCAAAGGGTGAGCAAGGCAGCGAGAGCCTCTTTGCGGCGGGCGGGAAGATCTGAGATGGGGCCAACCCGGAAAAATCGCCCCCCAGCCAGGAGATTCTTCCCGTCCGGGGCCTGTCTTTTGCAACAACCCTTTGGAGGTCTGCGGCCAGGAGACGGAAAACCTGGCTCACAGGCCCAAGGAGCCGATTGGCACGCCCTTTGCTTCTATCACGATGGCGAGGACTTCGGTCCTCACTATCGGCATCCCGAGTGGAATTCGGGCCCCTCCCGGGATGCCGTTTTTTTACCCTCCATAGTCTTGGCGAAGGAGGGTCGCCCCCCAACTCCACCCACCTTCCCTTTCAGTCACTCCAATCACCCCAACAAAACTCCAGACCGCCTCCCGGGGGGGTGTTCTTCCCGGCTGCGGGAAAAATTTTCCGCCCGTGGAGGTGGCTGAACAATGCCTTCTTCCCCGCCCGATTCCTGCAAAGCCCCGCCATCAGCCGGTTTGAGCAGATTTCTCAGCTTTTGGCACGCTGGATGCTTAGTAGTCTAGCGTTACTCATCAAGCGCTTCCCCGATGAGTAGCCTGAACGGTCCTCACGGATCGTTCGGCAAAATACAGATACCCTGGCTCGCACCAGCAACCCCCAGCGAGGCGTTCTCGCTGGGGGTTTTGCATTTTAGGCCCGTTCTTTTCGCCCAACCGTCCCCCCTCGGTTGCCACCGTTTTGTGAGTTGGAAAATTGTGAATCGGAGGTTCGACCGCAGGTCGCAGTGCGCCGTGCGAGGCGCGGGGAGCGTCCGCACGGCGCGAATCGCCGAATCTCCAAAGGGCATGGAGACGAAGTAAGGAAGGACCCGGACGGCCGGGGAGACCGTCCGGGTGGCACTCATTGGGGAAGCACTGAATGAGTTACGCCTGTCCTGGTAGCACCTTGTATGCCAAAAACTTCGCAGAAACCCTAAGCCTCATGACAGCAGTAGTTTAGGCTCGACATCCTGGCGCACATCCATTGGATTGGCAAAGAAAAGCGGGAAAATTTCCCGCCTTGCCGGAAGATCTTCCACGGCGGAAATCAGCCCTGGGTCGACCGACAAGAGATGGGGGTGGGAGCGTTCAGCGAGGAGGCCGTCCGGTGGCGTCGATGAGTTTCTTGAGAGCGTTTTCCAGGCGCTGGATTTCTTGCTGGCTGCGTTGGGTGAGTCGCTCGTACATGGCCAGCACCACCTCGGCCTGGAGGGCGAAGTCATCATTGCCGGCGGCTACGCGGCGCAGTTCTCTTTCGGCGTTGACCGGCAATCCCGCCAGAGCGTAACTGTAGGCCAGGTTGAGGCGGACTTCCTGAGGATTCTGGGCATGACCGCCGGCCAAGGCCTCTTCGAAGCAGGTGATGGCTGATCCGTACCTGCGCTCTTGGAGGAGGCGGTCAGCGGCCGTGACGAGGGTCTCTCCCAGGTTCGACTCGCACTCCCAGGGACGCGGCGGCTGCCCGTCGACTTGAGGGTCGATCTGCAAAGGTGGCAAAGCGGAACTCGAGTCAGGCGGAGGAGGGGTCACTTCCTGGGGCACATCGATTCCTCCGTCGACCTCCTCGGGAGCTTCGGGAAGCGATGGCGGAAGCGATACCTGGGGACGCTTGGGCAGACATCCCGCCCAAAGCAGGAATCCCGAAACGAGCAAGATCAGAGTTTTTTGCTTCATGTCCGAATCCGGGGCGTTGATGAGGGCTCCGCCCTTGCCGGCCAGAGGATTCGTCTTCGAAAGGAACGCCGCAATCCAGTGCTGACGGTCAAAGATTCTGAGCCAGGGCCCTCCGTTTCTTGTCCCTGCAAGGGACAGATTCGCCAGCCCAGGGTCAGCCGCGGCGAGCGCTAGCGAGACGGCGGCGCCACCCTGGGTTTCAGACGGCAAAGGTCTGAACGCTGAAGGCGTGGAATAACGCAACAGGGTGGCTCAAAACTTCTGACGCACTGCACTAGTGTAGCAAAAAGGCCGAGGGGTCAAGAAGTCTCAAGACTGTCTCTGCTCTTCGTCGGGGATCAGGGGCAACAGAAAGGAGAAGCGGCTTCCGCCCAGTTCGCTCTCCTCCGCCCAGATCAAGCCTTGATGAGCCTCGATGATGCTGCGGCAGATGGCCAGTCCCAAACCCACTCCCGTTCGAGAATGTTCCGATTCCAGTTGCTGGAACTTGGAGAAGATCTCTCCTCGCTTTTCGCTGGGAATTCCGGGCCCGGCATCGGAAACGCTGACCACGACCACGGGCTGGCGGCGGCCTGGTCGATGTCCGAAGGTCATCTCAGGCAGTTTCGGCCGTCGCTTGTGGCACTGCAGGCTGACCTCGATGACGGCTTCAGGGGGTGAGAACTTGATGGCGTTGTCGAGGAAGTTGGCCAGCACCTGCTGGATGCGGCTGCGGTCGCAGAGCACAGGTGCAGGTCGCCGGCAAACGTCCCGCTGCAGTCCAAGACCCGATTCCTGGACCCGAGGCTCCACCTCGTCCAGATAGGACTCGAGCACGGCAACCAGATCTTCGGCAGCCGGGCGGACGGCAAAGATTCCGGCCTCGATGCGGGAAAAATCGAGCAGGTTGACGATGCTGCGGGAGAGGCGGTCTCCCGTTTCCTGCATGCCGCGCAGAAGTTTCTGCTGCCTTTCGCTGACTTCTCCGGCGCGTTCCAACTGCATCATGCGGATGGCGCTGAGCATGGAGTTGAGGGGCGACTTCAGCTCGTGGGAGACGTGGGAGATGAAATCTCGCTTCAGGTCGTCGAGTTCGCTGAGCCGCTCTGCCATTTGATTGGCCGACACGGCCAGGTCGCGCAGCTCGTCGTTGGCCCTGTCCTCCACCCGGTAATCAAAATCCTCCTGCATCCAGCGCTTGTGGGCCGCGTTGAGCTGATTCAATCGTTTCGAGATGCTTTGCCCCAGCCAAAAGGGGACCGAAAGACTGACAGCCATGGCCAGCAAAGTCAACAGGGGCACCAGCCAGTTCAGAAGCTGCGACTTCTCTTCCGTGGTGGCTACTTCGGTGAGGGCATACTGACGAAGCGCCTCTTTAAAACGGTCTAGAGCTCCCTCCAAGATCTCCTGTTCCGACTCCCAGACCTGGAAGCGCACCTTGGCGCCCTGAAGGTTCCGGCTTCCAACTTCGTCCACCGTGATCAGCGTGTCCTTCTGGTGCTGCCTCCACATGCGTTCAATGGCTGGAAAGGAATCGCGTTGGGGTTCCGGGACCCTCTCCAGCCCGTCCTCTTTGAAGTCGCCAAACCACTGATCAATGGCGGCCACCAGTCCGCGAATCTCCCGCCCCACCTCCTCGATCCTCTGCTCTTGCTCTCTCAAGCTGGCAGCCCAGAACTCGTTTTCGGACTCTCTGACCAGCTTTCTCAGTTCGTCCGACAACTGGTAGTCCGCGCGCTGCAGATAGAAATTCATCTGCGCATCCAGGCGGTCGAGCCGATCCTGCACTTCGCTGATGCCGGAAATAGGCAGGAGTACGCCTCTTTGCAGGCCGTCGATGACGTCTGAAAACTCGCCCAGCGCACTTCTCTGGACCAGCATGGCCAGTCCCAGGGCAGAGATCACGATGAGATAGCCGAACCAAATTCTGAGACGGATCGTCATGTGGCGCCAGGTTTTCATGGGCCCCGCCGGCGATGCGGGGAGGATTAAGCCATTCCGTACTTGTGCAGCTTGTTGCGCACCGTCTTCACATCGACGCCAAGCAGTTCGGAAGCCCGCTGCTTGTTGTTGCCGGTGCTCTCCAATGTCTTGAGAATGAGTGCCTTCTCAGCGTCGGCGATGGTGGTGCCCACGGGAAAGCCGACGTCCACGGAAACGGGTTCGTCCAGGTTGCGGACCGAGGGGGGCAGGTTCTCGACCTGTATGTCTTCCCCTTTGGCCAGCACCACGGCTCGCTCCATGGCGTTGCGCAACTCGCGCACGTTGCCGGGCCAAGTATAGCGGCGCATATGGTCCAAAGCTTGTGACGACAATCGCGATTTCGGCACCTTGTAGCGCTGTCCGAAACGTTCGGCGAAGTACTCGGCCAGGAGCTTGAGGTCGTTGCCTCTTTCCCTCAGGGGAGGCAATTCGACCTGGAAGACGTTGAGGCGGAAGAAGAGATCTTCGCGCAAGTTGCCGTCCTCGATGGCGCTCTTGGGATCGCGGTTGGTAGCCGCAACGACCCGCACGTCCACCCCGAACTCGCGGCTGCCTCCCAGCCGGCGGACGCGTCCGTCTTCCAGCACGCGCAGCAATTTGGGCTGCAAAGCCATGGGCATCTCGCCGATCTCGTCCAGAAAGAGCGTGCCCTGATGAGCCAATTCGAAACATCCCGCGCGAGCCGACACGGCGCCCGTGAAGGCGCCTTTCTCGTGGCCGAAGACCTCGCTTTCCAGGAGTTCGTGAGGAATGGCCGCCGAGTTGACGGCGATGAACGACTCGGCCGCGCGGGGGCTGAGGCTGTGCAGGGTGCGCGCCACGAGTTCCTTTCCCGTTCCGCTCTCGCCGGTCACCAACACCGGGACGGCGCTGGGAGCCACCGATTCGATCTGCTGGTAGACCTCCTTCATCACCTCGCTGGTGCCGATGAAGTCTCCGAATCCGGACTCGCGCTGGGCGGCGGCTTTGGAGGCGGCCCGGCGGCGGGTTTCGATCTTGTCCAGCACCTCTTTGAGGAGCGACTCCAGCCGGTCGTCCTTGCTGACGTAATCGGCGGCGCCTCCCTGCATGGCCTTGACGGCCTTGCGTATGTCGTCTTCGGCCGTCACCAGAACGACGGGCAGGTGGGGATGGCGCTTGCGCAGCTCAGCCAAGACCTCCAGGCCGTCCATTCCAGGCATGCGCACGTCGGTCAGCACAAGGTCCTGAGGGGCCTCATCCAGCTTTTTGACCGCTTCGGCTCCGCTGGAGGCCAAAGTGACTTCACAGCCCCAGTCCTCCAGCAGCATCTCGAGGTTGTTGCGCCAGAGGGCCTCGTCGTCCACAACCAATACTCGGGTTTCGTCTCCCATAGCTGCGTATTGTAGCGTACTGGCGGTGCGCCAACGCTCTCTCCGGCGCCCACTTTGCCCGTCAGGGCCGGTCGTTGATGGGGCCGGGGCGTTCACGCAGAAAGCCGGCTCCGCGTCCGCTGAGGACGGTGCGTATTTCAGCCAGGATGGAAAGTGCGATCTCCTGGGGCGAGTCGGCACCGATGTCGAGTCCCACGGGACCGTAGAGGCGGGCAAGTTGTTGCTGGCTGGGCTGCTGGCCCTGCTTCTCCAGGTCGTCCAGCAGGTTGTCGGTACGGGCCCTGGGGCCCAGCAGCCCGATGTAGGGCACCTCGGACGGCAACAGCCAGGCCATCCATTCCACGTCCTTGGGGAAGTTGTGGGTCATGACGACGGCAGCGCAGTCCGGGCCCGGCCTGATCTGGTCGTCAGCCTCCTGAGGATGCAGGCATTCCACCCGGTCGGCTGAAGGAAAGCGCTCGGCCTTGGCGAAAGCCGGACGATGGTCGATGACGCTGACGCTCCAGCCCAAGCGTGAAGCCGCGTCCGCCAGAGGCACGGCGTCATGTCCGGCGCCGAAGATCATGAGGTGAAGGGGCGGTGCGATGTGCTCGATGAAAACCGGCAGGTCTGTTCCCTCCTCTTCGATCTCGACCTGGCGGCTCTTGCGGCTTTGCAACGCTTGCCGGGCCTCCGCTTCGATGCGTTGGCGATGGGGGCCTTGGGGCAAGTCGCTTTGCAGCGTTCCGTCCTGGCGCAGCAGCAGCTTGCAACCCAGGGCGATCTGTCCCTGCTGCTGGCAGGTCAGGGCCGCCACCGCATGGTGCCGGCCGGCAATGCTGCGGTCAATGAAGTCGAGGGCGTCGGGTCCACGGGCCGGAGGAACCGACTCGATGAGCACGTCGACGATTCCGTCACAGCCCATTCCCAGTCCCCACAGGATGTCGTCGGGCGAGGTCATGTCATAGCGCACCAGGCGGGGCTCGCCGCTTTGCGCGACTTCCACCGCGTGTTCGGCGACGTCGCCCTCCAGGCATCCGCCGCTGAGAAATCCGGTGGCTCCGCCTTGCGGCGTCCACAACATGCGCGCTCCCGGTCCCCGGTAGGCCGAGCCTTCCACCCGTACGACCGTGGCCAAAACGGCCGCTTCTCCCTGGCGCCGTATGTCGCGGTACCTGCCTAAGATTTCGATCAGTTCTTTCATGCCTTCAACTTCGGAGAAGGCAGTATATCAGGTGCAGGTAAGGTCCCGGCAGTCCTCACATTTCGTTGCCGAAAGTCAGCTTGACTCCCATGGTGATCGACTGGGTCTGATACTGCTGGGGAAAGAGAAGGGTCCGTTCCTTGTAGTCGTAGCTGTTCCACTGGCCGTAGACGCTGACCTGTTTGTGGAGAGGAAACTCCAGGCGGGCCATGGGCCGATGGTAGGACTGGGGGAAGGTCCCCGTCACGTCCCAGAACGAATAGCCCAGGCTGAGCTCGGAATCGCGTGGCAGCAGCACAGAAAGGTAGACGTTTCCGTAGTCGCCCTTTTCCAGATAGAGGGAGCGGTCACGCTGCAAGATCTGGGGGAGGACGAAGAAAAGGTCGCTGTCGATCTCGCTGCGCTGATAATCGGCATTGAGGGAAAAACGGCGGGTGGGAGTGTAAATGACCGAAATGCTGAAGTCGCGATGCTCGGAGAGCAAATCGATGTCGGCCTGCTCGTTCTCATTGTCGAAGAGCGACACCGAACCGGCGATGGAGAGCTGCTCGACCGGAGACACCTGGCCGTTGACGCGCAGCCGCTCGAAGTCGTGGGTTTCGTTGCGGAAGATGGCCGGACTGTCGGTGCGTCCCAGTTCGTAGTCGACGCCGATGCGGTTGCGGCTGGAGAAACGGTAAGAGGCGCCCAGCAGCAGCACGTTGCGGTCCCACTCGAAGGCGTCGCTGCCCTGCTCGTATTCCTTCTTCTGATAGCGATAGCCGCCGCGCACCGAGAAGCGCGGGTCGATGTAGAAGTGGGCCACGATCTCTTCGGTGTCGTAATTGGTGGCCAGGAAGGTGCTGAGGTTCTCGGTTTCCAGAAGGGGATCGTCGGTCTGCCGCAGCAAGGGAGTGATGTCCTGGAAGAGGAACTGGGTCAGGGCCCCTCCCGCCACGTGAAAGCGGCGGGTGTTGAAGCGTTGTTGCACCAGCAGCCAGTGGACGGGCTGCCAGTCGGCGCTGAAGTCCCCGTACCAGCTCGGCTTCTTGGCGTCGGCCACGACCTGGCGTCCGCCCTGCTCGTAGAAGATGGCCAGTCCGGGAAAGTCGAGAAAGTTGCCCATGGCCCGGTCGAAGAATTCGCCGTCCAGTTCGGCCAGGCTGTAGGCCACCTTGGCGCGAAGCGTCAACTGGTCCCAGGGCCTGAAGGTGGCCACGGCGTTGGTGAAGGGGCTGTTGACGCTGTAGTCATTGGCGGCCTGGTAGTTTTCCAGGAAGAGGTCTTGCCCGAAAATCTGGCGGGTGCTGTTGCCGTCCTGAAATCCGCTGGCCTGGATCCTCGATTCGTCGTCGTAAAGGCGCAAGCCTTGTTCGAGGTAGAGCGAGAAGCGGTCGAGGCGCAGGTTGAATCCCCCCCTGATGTCGGTGTTCTGAGTTTCCAGGTCCTGACGGACGGTGAATTCGTCGTTGCCCAACCTCAGCGTCGTCTGCACGGGTCCTTGCCGGGTGTTGCGGCCAAAGGCGAAGAAAGGCGAGAAGCGGGTCCCTGGAAGCAGCGTCACACGGGCGTTGAAGATGCGGTGGGAGAAATCGGAGCGATGCTGGGAACGCAGATCGCCCTGCTCCAGGAAGGGATTGGCGAAGTTGGGGACGGCGTTGAAATACTGATAGTTGAAGTAGTCGAAATCGACCTGGTAGACCTCGCTCTTGGCAATCGAGGCGCGGATGGTGTTGTAGGGCTCGCCGCCCCAACTGTCGGCCCGCAACTCGATGTGATCGAAGAAGCGTCCGGCGTCGTGAGGAGAACTGAGAAGGAAGTCAGCCCCGAAAAGCTTCACTCCTTCGCCCAGATTGACCTGGCTGCGATAGAGGTCTTCGTTTCCGGACTCGTTAAACAGCACCCGTCCGCCGAAATCGAGCTTGAAGCGGTAGCGCACGTCGTCCTGCGCCGTGAGCGGCATGGCGGCGGCCAGCAACAGCAGCGGAAGCAAGGGGGTCAGGAACCTCTTCATGGCGCTTTACCTCAGGAAGTTGGGATCGGCGTTGGACCCGTGAATCTCGCGGTGGCACGTGGTGCAATTGCGGAAGCGAGGGCTCTGGATGTCGTGAAAGGAAAAGGGCTGGCTGGCGGCCGCGCCCGCCGTCATGCTGTGGCATTCCAGACAAGTCTGATGAATCTGGCTGCGGTTGAGCATCTTGGGGTTGACCGACCCGTGGGCCTGGTGGCAACTGACGCAACCGCTCGACTTGCCGGGAGGGTGCTCGAAAACGAAGGGTCCGCTCTTGTCGGAATGGCAGCTTACGCATCCCTCTTCAGTGCCCTGGGCCAGCCCACGCTGGGCCCGCAGGTCGGAGCCGTGGGGCGTGTGGCAGTCGGCGCACTGCATGGCGCCTTCCAGCACGGGATGGCTGTAAGGCTTGCGGAACTGGGCTTGAGCGGCGCGGTGGCAGGTGGCGCAGAGATCATTGGAGGCGTCGGCCAGCAGTCCCCGGCGGGCCTCTTCGGGATGCATCTGGTGGCAATCGACGCAGGCCAGGTTGTTGCGTCCGTGAGAGGACTGAAGGAAAGCCGACAGGTGAGGGTCCTGGCGGTGGCAGGTCTGGCACTGCATCACTCCCCAGCGAGGCGTGCGGTAGTTGAAGCTGACCGTCTCCAGCCGGTCGCCTCCCGATTCCACATGAAGGCTGCCGGGTCCGTGGCAGTCTTCGCATTCACGGCCCGCGTGGGGAGTCCTTTGGAAGACGGTGAACGTGTCGTGGCAGATCAGGCAGGTGTCGCTTTCGACCCGTTCCGCCATTTCCTGCTGCGGAGCGGGGGCCGAAGCCGCTGCTGTCGGGGGCGATCCCCCCGGCTTGGGCGAACTGGCCTGAGAGGCCGCCAGGGGAAGCCAGATCACGGCCGTTAGGATGAGGAGTGCGATGGTGCGTCTTCGCGAGTGGGTAGCCGGTTTCATCCCGCCTCCGCAAACGGCCCACTGCCTTCGAGCGGCATGACGGGCCGTTCAATCTCGTTGCTTGTTGTCGCCCTGCCAGCGACCGGCCCGGCGCCGAAGCGCCGAGCCGGCTTGTTGGGACCGAATGCTCCTAATGTTGCTTAGGAACCATCCTCAGTTGCCCAACCGGGCGTGGACCCGGCTGACGGCGAAAGCGGCGCCCTCGCGGTGGCATGAGGCGCAGGCCTCAGCGAAGGGAGCGATGTTGACGAAGGCGTGAGCCGCGGTGGCCTCGGAATCGTGACAGCCTACGCATGCCGTCGTGTTGGGCGGCATGGGGCTGAAGAATTCGCGCGGCGCCACCGTGGACAAGACGCCCCCGGCAGGAACCGTAAAGCTCTCGTCGACGTGACAGGACATACAATTCCTGAGGTCGCCGGGATAGAGGACGCTGTTGTAGTTGTGCACCGACCCCTGAAACCCGATTACCGTGAAATCGCGGCTGAGTTCTTCACCCATGTGGATGCGGTGGATCATGAACTTGAAGTCGATGCTTCGGGGCGGAAAATCCTCTGCCGCCCGGAAGGGCGAGTCGTCGGCCAGGGGATTGTGGCACATCTGGCAATAGTCGGTGGCGTTGTGGCGGATGGTGCCGTGCAAGGCCAGGTTTTCATGGCAGCTTTCGCACTTGGCGTCGTCGACCACCATGCGCCGCATCACCGGTTCGGGATCGGTGACGGCGAAGAATGTGACCGGGTTTTCGGCGGTCTCGCGGTGGCTCATCTGGGTGGTCAGACCTTCGTTGAGCAGCACATTGCGGAAAGCTTCAGCGCCCACAGCAAAGGTGCCTTCGGCGTCGTCCGGAATGGCGGCGTTGAAGGTGTAAGTGAATCCGTCGCCGAAAGGTGCGGCGGCTTCAACAACCCGTTCGCTGACCAAGAAGCTGTAGTCGTCGGTTGGCCCGGTCAGGACCAAATTGAAGAAGGGGAATTCAGACGGCGCTTGGGTATTCCCCTCATTGTCGGTGACCCTGAAAACCACCGTCGGGTTCTCGCCGGGACCGGTTGCCATCACCTCGTCGATGGTGATGTTGATGCCGGCCAGTTGTTGGCTTTGGGCCGGAATGGTGTGGGCTCCCAGGATGGAGGCGTCGAATTCGAACTCGCCCTGCGGAAAGTGGCAGTTGGCGCAGAAGTTGTCCGTCATGACCGGACCGCCAGCGTGGTTCTCGCCCGTCATGAAGTTGACGTCGTCGTGGCAGGAACCGCAGGAGTCGCGGGTGGGGCGCAGCACGTGGGCCTGGGCCTGCATGGCTTCGGGCGTGTGACACGAGGTGCAGTTGCGGATGTCTTGCGGAAACACCACTTCGGAATAGTCGTGGACGCTTTGGCGGAATCCGATGATCTGGTAGGGTTCGCCGGCCTGCACGCTGGGCAGGTCTTCGCCCAGGTGGATCTTGTGGATCATGACCCGCATGTCGACCGTGTTGCCGGTGTCGGGGTCGATCACCCCGGGATAGTGGCAGGTGATGCAGAGGTCGACGTCGCGGCGCACGCCGCCGTGAAGGGCCAGGGGATCATGACACTGGTTGCAACTTGTGGTGCGGGCCACGTCGCGGATCTGCGGTTCTCCTCCGCCAGGCACGAAGTGGACCACGTCGTTGTCGACGAATTCTCCCAATTCGAACTCCGACAGGTCGCGCTCGGAATAGATGGCCACCGTATGAGTGGCGTTGGGATCGAAGTCGGCCGGCAAGGTGGTGCCGAAGGTGTAAAGGTAACGACCGTCGTCCAGCCGCTCGAAGGATCCGCCCCTGTCAGCCGAGGGCTGAACCGCGGAATCTCCGGTAATGGGGCTGTTCTGGACTCGGGTGGTGTAAGCCACGTAGGTATCCATGCCCTGGGGAATGCGGGCCAGAATGAAGCTGGCCGAGATCTCGCCCGGCGTGAAGACTCCATTCAGATCCAGGGGCAATCCCCGGTCATCGGCTACGGTGAATTCGACTTGAACAATGCCGTTCTCGCCCAGAATGACGTCCTGCACCTCGAAATCGAGTCCGGGGCGCACGAACGCCACTTGTTCGGAAGTCAGGTAGTGGCGCAAGTCGAACTTGGAGTATTGGAGGCGATCGAGTGTTGCGGCCGAAAGCAGCGTAGCTGCAACCGCCGTAAAAAGCAACATCGTCGCAATTCGGTTCCTTTTCATTTTCAACTCCCTCCCTCCCCGGCCGGGCCGGCCAAGGACGGAAAGTCCGACACGTGATATTGGCTCTTGTCCCGAACGTTTTCGCTCGGAATTTTCAATGTACCGGGCCGGTCCTCACAAGACCGGCTCACACAGGCAATACTACACCGCCCCCCCTGACGCCGCAAGGCAATTAGAGCGAAAAAAGTGCAAATTAACGCCGTTTTGCCGCCACAATCATCTAAATGGAACTGCACCGGTCCTCTTTGTGGGCGATTTCCCCCTGACGAAACAACGGGGAGGTGCCGGCAGTTTTTACCGCCATTTCTGGCACACTGGCCGGAAAGCCCGTGGAGTCAGCTACTTAGAAAGATCGAGACGGCACGGATTGGGGCATTTCACCCGCGCCGTATGGGTCGCTTAACCCATAAGATGTGGATCAATAAAAATTTGCAACCTGACTCGACTCGCATCATCTAGGGTGGTATAACGAGTACGATTTGGTGGCTGCTGCGCCGCGGCCCTCAACGAGCGGCGTTTTAGAAGGAGGATCCTCTGATGAAGAACTTGAAAGCCATCCGCCTGCTGACTGCCGGCGCTGCTGTAACGATGCTGTTGATCATGCCCCTCTCGGCCATGCTGATGTGGACGGCGCAGGACGAAGCGCTGGGCAAGGAAGTCTACGAGAAACGCTGCGGACTGTGCCACGGACCCGACGGCAAAGGCGACACCAAGGCCGGCAAGATGACCAAGACGCCCGATCTGACCGCCGGCGAGTGGAAACACGGCACTTCCCAGGAAGAGGTGGAGAAGGTCACCCGCGAAGGCGCAGGCAAAATGAAAGGCTTCGAAGGCAAGCTGAGCGATGAGGAAATCGCCGCGGTCGCCTACTACACGCGCAAGATGTGCGGAGTCATCGAGGAATAGTCCGCTCGGCTGGAGCCGATTCAAGATCTGATGATAAAGTTGCGGCGGCGCGCTGACGTCAGCGCTCCGCCGCTTTTGCGTTTCGTGGGATTTCAGGGTTCGCGTAAACAGCAAGCTGGGTGAGGAAAGACAACATGGCAAAGCGCTGGGTCATTACCTTGATGCGTCTGGTGGGACGCAACTGGATCACACTCTTCGGGGCTTCGCTGACCACCGTCAGCGCCTTGGCCATCCTCACCTTTTTCACATTGGGTGCCTTGGGACTGGCCGATTCCCCCTACATCGCGGTGCTGGCCCTGATGGTCTTGCCCATGGTCTTCATGGCAGGACTGCTGCTGATTCCGGCCGGCGCCTATTGGGAACGCAAGAGGCTGGCCGAAGGCGCCGATCAGCGCGGCCGCTACCCGCGCATCGACTTCAACAAGTCCGCCGTGCGCCGCTCGGCCGCGGTGGTTGCGGCTCTCACCTTTGTCAACGTGGTGCTGATCGCCGTGGTCAGCTACGAGGGCGTCCACTACACCGAAAGCACCGAGTTCTGCGGAACCGTGTGCCACACCGTGATGGCGCCGGAACACACCGCCTACCTTGATTCGCCTCACGCCCAGGTGGAGTGCGTGGAATGCCACATCGGACCGGGCGCGCCCTGGTTCGTGCGCTCCAAGCTGTCGGGACTGGGGCAGGTGGTGGCCGTCACTTTGGGGACCTACGAGCGTCCCGTCCCCACTCCCGTACACAACCTCCGCCCGGCCCAGGACACCTGCATGCAGTGCCACTGGCCCAGCAAGTTCACGGGCGACCGCATGAAGGTGATCGAGACCTTTGCCGAAGACGAGGCCAACACCCCGCTGACCACGGCCTTGCTGCTTCATATCGGGGGGGGCAACCGTTCCCAGGGCGGCATTCATAGCTGGCACATCGACCCGGCCCGCCAGACCACCTACATCAGCCTTGACCAGCGGCGCGAAACCATCCCCTACGTACAGGTCAGGGATCCTGACGGTCAGATCGTCGAGTACTTCGCCGAGGACACCGACCTGACGCCCGATGACTTGGAAACGGCGGAAAAGCGCACCATGGACTGCATTGACTGCCACAACCGTCCTACCCACCGCCATTACCTGCCCCACCGCGCCATGGACCAAGCCCTGGCCGAGGGGCGCATTGACCGCTCCATCCCATTTGTCAAGAAGATGGGCACCCAGATTCTCAAGGAGGTGGGCGACCAGTTCGGAGATGCTTCTCAGTTGCCCAAGCTCCTGGCCGCCTACTACAAAGAGAACCACCCCGACTACTACGCCTCCAACCAGCGTTCGGTGCAGGCCGCCGGCGAGGAACTGATCAACCTCTACAACCGCAACGTCTTTCCAGCCATGAGGGTTACCTGGGGAACCTATCCCAACTTCATCGGGCACACCGATTACGACGGCTGTTTCCGCTGCCATGACGGCTCTCACAGCACGCGCGACGGCGAGAAGTCGATCGGGGCCGATTGCAGCACCTGTCACGAAGTGCTGGCCTGGGAAGAGGAAGATCCTCAGATCGTCAAAGACCTGGGCATCACGCGTTAGCCGGCTGGCGGTCGGACTCGGGGCCGAACTCGCGCATCAGGATGTCCAGGCCCGAGGGCGGCCCCACTACGATCAATTCGTCGCCTTCCCTGATCTTGAACTGGGGCGAAGGATTGAATTTCCGCTCTCCCCCGGGATGCACCACCATGATCACCATCAGTCCGGTCTTGGCCGGGAGCTGGAGGTCGGTCAGCGTCTTGCCGACCGCCTGGGGCAATTCCGAGGCGGCGATCTTGGAGATCTCCAGCTCGGCTCCCGAGACGGCCACGTCGACCAGTTCTTCCACCGCCGGGTGAAGCATCATCTGCAGGATGCGCTTGGCTCCCAGCACGGGAGGACAGATGACTCGGTTGGCCCCGGCGCGGGCCAGCTTGGGACGGGTCTCCTCTTTCTCGGCGCGGGCGGTGATGAGCAGCTCGGGATTGAGGCCGCGGGCCGAGAGAGTGACCAGCACGTTGTCGGGATCGCCTTTCAGGCAACTGGCCAATCCGCGCGCGACTCCGATTCGGGCCTGCTCCAGGAGCTTCTCCAGTGTGGCGTCGCCCAGCAAATAGAGATAATGGCGGGCCTCGGCCATGGCCGTACGCTCGGGATCGATGTCGATGACGACGAAGGGAATGCCCTTTTCGTCCAGAGCCTGGCACAAGGCCCGGCCCATGCGTCCGAAGCCGCAAACTACGAAATGGTTCTCGAGCTTGGCCACTTTGTTTTCCAATTGACGCCTCCCCAGCACCCGTTTGAGTTCACCGTCGATAAGAAAGGCCACCAGATTACCGGTGGCATAGAGGGCCGTGATGATGCCCACCAGCATGACGAAAAGCGACCAGGTGGTCTCAGCCTGGTTGAACTCCGAATACTGTTCCTTGAGTCCCACCGTGGTGACGATCATGACCGTCAGATACAGACTTTCGAAGAGCGAGCGGCCCTCGCCCACTACCCAAAACCCGACGGTGCCGGCAAAAAGCACGATTCCCACCAGCATCAGGCTCTCTTTGAACTTTTTGAGCGATTCAGGCTCTTCCCAGAGGGAATCGGTCAGTTTGTCGGACATTGGTGTCTTTCCTCCCTGAGCGTACTGAGGCCCAAGCTCGCAAGTCAAGCGGCCAGGCAGCGGCGCGTGCCATGTAACGAAACTTGGCAGAGAAAAATTCGTCTTAACAGTAGCTAGAGTGTCCGATTCGCCTTGTTGGTCGGGCGCACTCGTATCGGGACTGGTATCGTCGGACTGGGGAGGGCGTTTGAAAAAGCTACTGGTCATCGCGGTAGTCGCCGTGCTGGCGGCTCTGGTTGGGTGGCGTCTCTATCAGGAGACGGCACAAGGCTCTGCGGACGCGGGAATGGGCGGGCCCAGCCGGCAATCGGCCGCCATGCTCGTGGAGACGGCTTTCGCGCGTCCATCCGTCTTCGCTTCCGACCTGCAGGTATTGGGGGAACTCAAGCCCAAGGCCGAGGTGGCGGTCATGTCGCGGGTCAGCGGACGCCTCCGCGAAGTCCTGGTCGACCGCGGCCAAGCCGTCAGCCAGGGACAGTTGCTGGCCCGTGTGGAAGACGAAGAAATCCAGAAGCAGTTGCAGCGGGCCGAGGCCACAATGGCCGTCAGCCGGGCCAGGGTCAAGCGCGAAGAAGCCACCCAGGCCAACCTGCGGATACAGGTGCGCCGTTATGCCGAGCTGCACGAGGCCGGATTGGTTTCCTCTCAGGACCTGGAAGATCTGGAAAGCCGCCTGAGGGTTGCCGGGGCCGATCTTGAATTGGCCAAAGCCCAGGTGGAGCAGGCCGAAGCCTCCCTCTCGGAACTGAGGGTGCAGCAGCGCGACACCTACATCCACTCGCCTCTGGACGGCGTGGTGGGCCAGCGGCACCTCGATCCCGGAGCGCTGGTCAATGCCGGACTCCCCATCGTTTCCATCCTCGATGTCGATCAGGTCAAGACGGTTGTCCCCGTCACCGAAAACGTCCTCCAGCAGGTGCGCATCGGGCTGGAGGCCTCCATCGTGGTGGACGCCTATCCCGACCGTGTTTACGAAGCCCGCGTCACCCGCATCAGTCCCTACCTCGATCCCGAAACCCGCAGCGCCGAAATCGAAATCGAGACCGAGAATCCCAACCGCCTGCTCAAGCCCGGCATGTTCGCCCGCGTCACCATCGACGTCAGCGTGGAGAGGACCGTCAACAGCATTCCCCGCTCGGGACTGCTGATCCGCGGCGACCAGCAGGGAGTCTACGTCCTCAACAGCGAACGGCGGGTTCTTTTCCGCCCCGTGCGCATCGGCGTGATCGAAGGCGACGTTGTGGAGATCACCAACGGACTGGAGGAAGGGGCCGAGATCGTCACCACCGGAGCCCAGAGCCTTAACGAAGGCGACATCGTAAGGACCCAATAGACATGAAGCTTCCCGAGCTAGCCATCCGGCGACCCGTCTTCATCATCGTCTGCTTTCTCATCCTCAGCCTGCTGGGAGCCATTTCGTTCGCCCGCCTGCCCATCGATTTGATGCCCGACATCTCGCTGCCCACCATCACCGTCACCACCACCTACGAGGGCGTGGGGCCGCAGGAGATGGAGGAGTTGGTGAGCATTCCGCTGGAACGCACCCTGAGCTCCGTGCCCGGGGTGCGCGAGATCACCTCCACCTCGTCGGAAGGCAGCTCGCGTCTGCGGGTCTCTTTCGAGTGGGGCACCGACCTCGACGCGGCGGCCGACGACGTGCGCACGCGCATCGACCGGGTGCGCAACCAATTGCCCGACGACGCCGATTCGCCCCGCATCTTCAAGTTCGACGTCAGCTCTTTTCCCATCATCTTTCTGGGCGTCTCAGCCGACCTCTCTCCCCGCGACCTCCGGGAGTTCGCCGAGAAGCAGCTTCAATACCGCTTTGAACGCATTCCCGGCGTGGCTCAAGCCGACATCTGGGGAGGGCTGGAGCGCCAGATCCACGTCCGCCTCGACCGCAAGAAGACCCACGCCCTGCGCATTTCGCCGGCCCAGGTGATCGCCGGACTGCGCAGCGAGAACCTCAACGAGCCCGCCGGACACGTGTGGGAAGGCGGCTTCGAGGTGCTGATGCGCACCGAGGGCGAGTTCGCCTCGCTGGACGAGATCCGGCGCACCATGGTGGCCCGCCGCGAAGGGCGTCCCATCTACGTGCAGGACATCGCCGAAGTCTACGACAGCCACCAGGAAGTGAGGGCTCTGGTGCGGGTCAACGGCATCCCCGGCCTGCGCATGGCCATCCGCAAGCAGTCGGGAGCCAACTCGGTGGAGGTCTCCCAGCAGGTCACCCGCGAGATCGAGTCCATCCGCCGCGACTTTCCCAACGTCGACGTAGCCATTACCTACGACACCACCAAGTTCATCGTCCGCTCTATCGAGAACGTGCGCGACGCGGCCCTTTACGGTTCCATTCTGGCGGTGGTGGTGCTGCTGCTCTTCTTGCGCAATGTGCGCAGCACTTTGGTGGTGGCGGTCTCCATCCCCATCTCGGTGCTGGCCACCTTCGCGCTGATGCACTTTTACGGCTTCACCCTCAACACCGTCACCTTTGGAGGACTGGCCCTGGGGGTGGGCATATTGGTCGACAACGCCATCGTGGTGTTGGAAAACATCTTCCGCCATCGCCAGGCGGGCGCCCGCAAGCAGGACGCGGCACGCAAAGGGACGTCCGAGGTGGCTTTGGCCATTACCGCCTCCACCCTGACGACCATAGTTGTCTTCATACCGGTGGTCTTCATGGAAGGCATCACCGGGGTCATGTTTCAACAGCTCGCCTGGGTGGTGTCGCTGGCCCTGTTCAGTTCCTTGTTGGTAGCCCTGACGCTGGTTCCGCTCATGTCCAGCCGCATGATCAGGGTTCGCGAGCCCCGTCCAGACTCCTGGAACTACCGCATCATCCACGGCACGGCCAAGCTGCTCGACTCGCTGGACCACCAGTACGCCGATTCGCTGCGCTGGTCGCTGCGCCATCGCGGATTCATCGTCGTGGCCACGCTGGTGGTGACGGGCGCCACCCTGTTGCTGCTGCCTTACCTGGGCTTCGAACTGCAGCCCGAGGCGGACGAGGGCGAAGTGCGGGTTTCTTTGGACCTGCCCGAGGGCACCCGGCTGGACATCACCGACGAGATGGCCCGCCAGGCCGAGGCCATCATCGACCGCGAGGTGCCCGAGGTCGAGAACATCCTCACCCAGGTCGGCAACCAGGGCGGATGGAGGGTGGCCAACACCAACACGGCCCAGTTGCGGCTCTCCCTGGTTCCCCAGAGCCAGCGCACCCGCAGCAGCCAGCAGATCGCCGACGATCTGCGTCCGTTCTTCGCCAAGTTTCCCGGCGTCATTCCCCGCATCCGCGCCAGCGGCGGCAACTTCATCCTGCGCATCGCCCAGGGCGACGGCGACCGCCTCTCGCTGGACGTGAGGGGATACGAGCTGCAGGAGTCCTATGACACGGCGGTGCGGCTGCGGCGCCTGCTGGAGGCCCTCGAGGGCGTCTCCGACGCGCGCATCGGCCAAAACACGGGACGGCCTGAGAGCCAAATCAGGGTCGACCGCGACAAGGCTTCCTCGATGGGCCTGTCGGTTTCTGAAATCGCCGCCACCGTGCGCACCAGCATCGGCGGCAGCACGGCCGGATACTTCCGGGTGGGCGGAGAGGAGTACGACATCCTGGTTCGCTACCAGGAAGAGGACCGCATCACCAGCGCCGACGTGGCTTCCATCCCCATCCAGACGCCCTCGGGCCTGGTGGTTCCCCTGGAATCGCTGGTGCGCTTCGAGCGCAGTGAAGGACCCATCGCCATCGAGAGGCGCGATCAGCAGCGCATCGTCAATGTCTCGGCCAACCTCGACGGCACCCGCGACATGGGCTCCATCGTCTCCGACCTGCGCGCCGAGCTGAACGACTTCGCGCTGCCTGCCGACACGGTAGTGGTCTTTTCCGGGGAGTGGGAAGAGCAGCAGGAAGCCTTCGTGGTCTTGCAGTTGAGCCTGATTCTGGCGGTCATCCTGGTCTACCTGGTGATGGCGGCCCAGTTCGAGTCTTTCAAATATCCCTTCCTCATCATGTTCTCGCTGCCGCTGGCCTCCATCGGGGTGATCCTGATGATGTTCCTGACCGACACGACCTTCACCATGCAGGCCTTTATCGGAACCATCATGCTGGTGGGAATCGTGGTCAACAACGCCATCGTGCTGGTCGACTACATCCTGCAACTGCGCCGCGACCACGGACGCGACCTGGTGGACTCGCTCATCACCGGCGGGCGCCGCCGCCTTCGTCCCATTCTGATGACCACCCTGACCACCGTTCTGGGGCTGACGCCCATGGCCCTGGGCGTGGGCGAAGGTGCCGAACTGCAGGCTCCCATGGCCCGGGTCATGATCGGCGGCATGCTCTCCTCGACCTTCATCACCCTGTTCCTCATCCCCACCCTCTTCATGACCATGGAGCGCTTCTCCCTGCGCGCCCGCCAGCCCGAGGCCGTGGGCGCCGGCGCCGGTGAAGCGGTGGCTGGATAGGC